>NZ_JBFBJI010000012.1:0-248587 GCF_040702065.1 Streptomyces sp. NPDC086777
CGGAGCTGGAGGGCGTCCTCGCGCACCCCGGCCTGGGTCAGCCCTTGCCGAGGAGCTTGTTCATCTCCTTGATCTCGGCGCTCTGCGCGGTGACGACGGCGTCCGCCATGCTCGTGGCGGGACCGTAGGCGCCCTTGGACTGCTCGGTTTCGGCCATCTCCACGGCGCCCCGGTGGTGGTCGACCATCATGGTCAGGAACATCGAGTCGAAGTCCGTCCCCTTGGCCTGCTTCAGCATGGTCATGTCCTTGTCGGACATCATCCCGGTCATGCCGGTGTGGCCGCTGTGGTCCATGCCCGCCATGGGCACGTCCTCGCCCCAGGCCTTCAGCCAGCCGGTCATGGTCCTGATCTCCGGGTCCTGGGCCTTCTCGATGCGGGCGGCGAGGCCGCGCACCTGGGCGGAGGAGCCGCGGTCGACGGCGAGCCCGGCCATCTCCAGGGCCTGCTGGTGGTGCGGGATCATGCTCTGCGCGAAGGACACGTCCTGCGCGTTGTGGGCATCGGCGGAGGCGGAGGCGCCGGCCGCCGCCGAGTGGGAGGCGTGTGCGGTGCCGGCGCCGTCGCTGCCGCTGCCGCAGGCGGTGAGCGCGAGGGCGGCGGTCGCGGTGAGCGCGACGAGGACGGTACGGGTACGTGTGCTGGTCATGCTGGATCTCCTGCGACGAGTGTGAGGGGGCACGCGGGAGCACGACCGGTGCGCTGTGCGCGCACGGCCGGCTCGGGTGCCTCTAGATCCGCAGGAGCTGGAGTTCGGCCAGGTCGGGGGGTGCTCGTGCGCCGGCCGGCGCGCCGGCCGGTCGGACGGTGACCAGGCAGGCGGCCGTGGGGACGGGGACCGGGTCCGGGACCGGCGCGGGCAGCGCCGGTCCGCCGCTCACCGCACCCGAGGCGCAGGTCGCGTCGGCGTGGTGCGCGCGGTCGCCGCCGCAGTGGCCGTCGTCGCCGGAGCAGCCGTCGTACGCGGTGATCACGACGGCGGGACGGGGAGCGGTCCGTTCGTGCCCGCCGCCCATGGCCATGAGGCCGCCGGGTGCCAGCGCGTGCATGCCGAACAGCCCGGCGAGCAGCCCCAGCACGAGCAGGGCACCCCGACGCCGGTGCGGCGGTCGGTGGGCGGGTGGCTCGGTGGGACGCATCGAGCCCATCCTATGCACACCCTGAGCGTGACCTGCGGAACCACTCGACCGGTTCCGGGTGCGGCGCGTCCAAGTACCGGTACCGGCCCTCGCCGCAGCGGTGCCGGGCCATGTCGACGGTGCTGCGGAACAGGTCGTCCCGCCCGTACGGCTCCCTGGCCCGGACGGTTTCCCGTCGGAACGACCGTCCGGCGGCGCCCCGCCAGGTGGTCGCACAGCTGTCGGGCCGCCGCGTACGGCGACGGTCCGCGGGGGGGGGCTACGGGCGTGACCGGTCCGAGGCGGCTGTCGATCGCCGTGGGTCGCGTGCTCATCCGCGTCTCCCTTCTCCTGACCGGTAGACGCACGCCGCCCGCAGGACGTGAGATGTGATGCGGTGCGGTCGCGGAGGGCGGTGGCGGCACCGCCGCGGCAGACCGCGATCATGGGGCGGAAACGTCCCGGGGCGACCGGATACAGTGCGCGGGACGGCAGCGTGGGCAGAGAGGGCAAGCGTGACCGACACCAGCAATACCCGACCCGCCGACAGCGAGGCGCCGGCTCCACGGCAGAGCAGGCTGCTCCGCCTGATGCGCTTCCTCCCCCTGATCGCCCCCGTCCTGCTGTGGGCCGTGCCCTGCTGGCTGCTTCTGTACGCCGGCCAGCACTGGCCGCTGCCCGTCACGGCGGCCGGCACCGCGCTGTTCGCCCTCGGCCTCGTCGGCATGCCGCTCGCGATGGTGCGCGGCCACGGCAGGCGCCAGCAGGACCGGGCGGCGATAGTCGGCGACACCCTGCTGGGCGCCAGCTGGGTCCTGTTCACCTGGTCCGTCCTGCTCGGCGTCCTGCTGCGGCTCGCCCTGGCGGTGGCCGGCGTCGGCGCCGGCCAGGACCGGGCCCGCATCGTCGCCTGGGCGGTCCTCGGCACCACCGCCGTACTGCTCGCCTGGGGATACGCCGAAGCCCGCCGCGTGCCGCGCGTACGCCGCCTCGACGTGCAACTGCCCCGCCTGGGAGCCGGGTTGGACGGCCTCCGGGTCGCTCTCATCACCGACACCCACTACGGCCCGCTCGACCGCGCGCGCTGGTCGGCACGGGTGTGCGAGACGGTGAACACCCTGGAGGCCGACGTGGTCTGCCACACCGGCGACATCGCGGACGGCACGGCCGAACGCCGCCGTGCCCAGGCCGCCCCCCTCGGTACCGTGCGGGCCACCCGGGCCCGGGTCTACGTCACCGGCAACCACGAGTACTACAGCGAGGCCCAGGGCTGGGTCGACCTGATGGACGAGCTGGGCTGGGAGCCGCTGCGCAACCGCCACCTGCTGCTCGAACGCGGCGGCGACACCCTCGTGGTCGCCGGGGTGGACGACGTCACCGCCGAGTCCTCCGGCCTGGCCGGCCACCGCGCCCATCTCGCGGGTGCCCTGGACGGCGCCGACCCCGACCTGCCCGTCCTGCTCCTGGCGCACCAGCCCAAGTTCGTCGACCGGGCGGCAGCCGCCGGCGTCGACCTCCAGCTCTCCGGGCACACCCACGGCGGCCAGATCTGGCCCTTCCACCACCTGGTCCGGCTCGACCAACCCGCCCTGGCCGGGCTGACCCGGCACGGCGTCCGCACGCTCCTGTACACCAGCCGCGGCACCGGCTTCTGGGGCCCGCCGTTCCGCGTCTTCGCCCCCAGCGAGATCACCCTGCTCGTGCTCCGCTCCCCAAAGCCGCCCACGTCGGCGTAGTACCGGGCGGCCCGGTCCGACCGCATCCGCCCGTAGTGACTCGCCCTCGTATCGCTGAGACACTGAGCCGAAGATCCAGACAGTCTCAGCCACCCCATGTCCGGGACGGGCGAAGACAGCCGCCGCCAGAGTCCGACCCGGCACCCAGCCAACCTGGGGAAGAGAACAAGTGAGGGGCGAGCCGTGTTCTACTACCTGCTCAAGTACGTACTGCTGGGGCCACTGTTGAGAGTGGTGTTCCGGCCGCGGATCGAGGGGCTGGAACATGTGCCGGCGACGGGACCGGCGATCATCGCCGGCAACCACCTCTCCTTCTCCGACCACTTCCTGATGCCGGCCGTCCTCAAGCGGCGCATCACCTTCCTCGCCAAGGCCGAGTACTTCACGGGGCCGGGGGTGCGGGGCCGGCTGACCGCCTTCTTCTTCCGCAGCGCGGGGCAGATCCCGGTGGACCGCTCCGGCAAGGAGGCGGGCCAGGCCGCGATCCGGGAGGGGCTCGGGGTGCTGGGCAAGGGCGAGTTGCTCGGCATCTATCCGGAGGGCACGCGCTCGCACGACGGCCGCCTGTACAAGGGCAAGGTCGGGGTGGCCGTGATGGCGCTGCGGGCCGGGGTCCCGGTGGTCCCCTGCGCGATGATCGGCACCTTCGAGGCGCAGCCGCCCGGCAAGGTCATCCCGAACCTCCACCCCGTCGTGATCCGCTTCGGCAAGCCCCTGGAGTTCTCCCGCTACGCCGGGATGGAGCACGAGAAGGCCGTCCTGCGTGCCATCACCGACGAGATCATGTACGCCATCCTGACCCTGTCCGAGCAGGAGTACGTCGACGAGTACGCGGCCGTCGTCAAGGCCGGGCAGGCGGCGAAGGGCGAGAAGGAGCGCAGGTTCCCGCGGGCGCCGCTGAGTTGAGGCGGTGGACGCAGGAGCGAGGGGCGGCCGGAGTTGTTCCGGCCGCCCCTCGTCGTCGTACGGGAACGGTGGTTACGGCTGCGGGGTGGCGTGCGGGGTGCAGGTGACGTCCGCGCCGTCCAGCTTGCCGGTGAGCAGGTAGGTGTCGACCCGGCTGTTGATGCACGGGTTGACCAGGCCGGTCACGCCGTGCGAGCCGGCGCCCTGCTCGGTGATGAGACGCGAGCCCTTGAAGCGCTTGTGCAGTTCGACGGCGCCGGGGTACGGGGTGGCGGCGTCACGCGTGGACTGGACGATCAGCACCGGCGGCAGGCCCTTGTGGGTGGTGACCTCCACGGGGGTCTGCTGCTTGACCGGCCAGGTGGCGCACGGCAGGTTCAGCCATGCGTTGGCCCAGGTCATGAAGGGGTACTGCTTGTTGAGCTCGGTGTTGTCGCGGTCCCACTTCTTCCAGCTGGTGGGCCACTTGGCGTCGGTGCACTCGACGGCGGTGTAGACGGCGTTGCCGTTCTCCGACGTGATGTTGCCGGCCGTGTCGGTCAGGTCCGGGGCGGCCGCGTCGACCAGGGCCTGGGTGTCACCGGCGTAGTACTTGGCGAAGACGGTGGCGACCGGGACCCACGAGGAGTCGTAGTACGGGGCGCTCTGGAAGAAGCCGATCAGCTCGGCCGGTCCGACGACCCCGCCGATCGGGTTCGCCTTGGCGGTGGCGCGCAGCTGGAGCCACTTGGCCTGGACGGCGTCCCGCGTGGTCCCCAGGTGGAAGGCGGAGTCGTGCGCGGCGACCCAGTCCTCCCAGTCCTTCCAGCGGCCCTCGAAGGCGACGTCCTGGTCCAGGTTGGCCTGGTACCAGATGTTCTTCCGCGACGGGTTGACGACGCTGTCGACGATCATCCGGCGCACGTGGCCGGGGAACAGCGTTCCGTACACCGCGCCGAGGTAGGTGCCGTAGGAGACACCGAGGTAGTTGAGCTTCTTCTCGCCGAGCGCGGCCCGGATGACGTCCAGGTCGCGGGCGGTGTTCGCGGTGGTCATCTGCTGCAGCATCGCGCGGCCGGTGCGCTCGGCGCAGCCGTCCGCGTACTCCTTGGCGAGCCTGCGCTGCGCGGTCTTGTCGGCCTCGGTGTCCGGCACCGGGTCGGCCTTGGGCGCCTTCACGAACTCCTGCGGGTCCTGACAGGAGATGGGCGCGGAGTGGCCGACGCCACGCGGGTCGAAGCCCACGAAGTCGTACGCCTTCGAGGTGTTGACCCACAGGGGGTTCTTGGTGGTGACCCGCAACGGGAAGCGCATGCCCGAGCCGCCGGGGCCGCCGGGGTTGTAGACGAGGGCGCCCTGGCGCTCCGCCTTCGTCCCCGTGTTGCCTATTCGGTCGACGGCGAGCCTGATCTGCTTGCCGTAGGGCTTGGTGTAGTCGAGCGGCACGCTGACCCAGCCGCACTGGACGGGCTTGGTCAGGGCCCAGTCGGCCGGGCAGTCGGCCCAGTCGATCCCGGCCTTGGCGGCCCGTGCGGCCGCGATCGCCGCGCCCTGCTGTGCGCGGTCCTGGCCGCCGTGCCGGGCCTCGGCGCCGGCGGCGGGTGCCGCGAGGGCGCCGGCGATCAGGCCGGCGGTGACGAGCGCTCCGGCCGAACCGAGCGCCAGCGTCCGGCTCCTCGATCTGAAGTTGTCCCTCAAGTGGGCCCCTCCCCGAACATCATGACGAATGGTCAGGGGAGATCCTTCCGGCTGTGAGGTGCCTGAGAACAGGGCCCAACAGCCGTCTTTACCAATCCGATAACCGGACCCGGACGTACCGCTGAGCGATCAACCGCCCAACTGGGCCAACGCCTCGTCCAGGACCCGGCGCAGCCGCAGCGCGTCGGCCGCCACCGCACTCACCAGCACCGCGGGCCCGGCGAGCGGGGTGAGCGCGGCCGCTTCCCCCAGCATCCGTGCCCCCACCGGCCGTTCCGCGAACTCCGGCCGTACGACGATGAGTTGACCGACCGCGCGGTGTCCAGCCAGCACGGCGGGCCCGTCCCAGCCGCCCGGCGCCCCGGGCCCGCAGGCCAGCTCCTGGTCCAGCACGGTCCTCCCGGCCACCCGCACGGTGAGCCGGCTGCCGAGCCGCCCCGGCTCCTCCCCCACCCGCCCGAGCACCTGCTCCTCCCGCACCACGAGCCGCCCCCGCGCGCCGACCTCGGCGCGGGTCGTCACGTACAGATCGCTCCCCTTGGCCGAGATCAACTGCTCGGGCAACCAGCACAGTTCGCCCCCGTCAGCGACATCGAGCCGCACGTCGTACCGCGCCTCCTCCTTCCCCTGCCCCGGCAGCGCGATGGTCGCGGCGGCCGACCCGACGGTCAGCCGGGCCCCTTCCTCGACCCGGGCCTCGATCCCGAACCGGTCCCCGCCGAGCGGTCCGCTCATCGCCCCGACGAGCATCACCCGGGCCCCGGCCCCGCTTCCCCGGGTACGCCGCGGCGCGAGCGGCCCCTCGCCCTCGAGTACCGGGAGCGAGGTGCCGCCCCGCCCGTCGTCCCGTGCGACGATCCGGGCGACGGCGCGTACGCCCGTCCCCGTCATCCGGCCCACGCCACGAGCCGCTCCCGCACCCACGCGGCCACCTCCGCGACGCCGGCCTCGCTGCGCAACGACTGGAAGACGACGGGCAGTTCGGCGCGCTGTGCCTTGGCGTCGACCGCCATCCGCGCCAGGTCCGACCCGACGTAGGGCGCCAGGTCCGTCTTGTTGACGACCAGCAGGTCGGCGGTGGTCACCCCCGGCCCGCCCTTCCGCGGAATGTCGTCGCCTCCCGCCACGTCGATCACGAAGATCTGCGCGTCCACGAGTCCCTTGGAGAAGGTGGCGGTGAGATTGTCCCCACCCGACTCGACGAGCACCAGGTCCAGCGGCCCGACCTCGTCCTCCAGCTCCTCCACGGCTTCCAGATTGGCCGAGATGTCGTCCCTGATCGCGGTGTGCGGACACGCCCCCGTCTCGACGGCGGCGATCCGCTCCGGCGGCAGCACCGCCTCCCGGAGCAGGAACTCGGCGTCCTCGCGCGTGTAGATGTCGTTGGTGACGACGGCGAGCGACAACTCCGCACGCAGGGCCCGGCACAGGGCGGCGACGGTGGCGGTCTTCCCGGACCCGACGGGCCCGCCGAGCCCGATCCGCAGAGCCCGACGGGCCCCGTCGGCCCGACGGGCATCGGCACTGACGGCGGCAGGACCGTGGTGGTGATCGTGGTCGAGATGCATGTACGGCTCCTTAGTAATACCCAGCCATTTGATCGGCCTGTTCCTGCAACTCCCGGCCCTTGAGGGCGACATCCGACCCCCCTCCAGCCCGTCCGGCGTTCGAGGACGAGGCCGGAGGCCGATGCGGGGGTCCGGGGCGGCAGCCCCTGGAGCGGGCGGTCGAAGGGGGCCCACCCCCTGGAGGGACGGGACGGGCAGGGGCGGCGGGGGCGAGAGAACCCCTACGACGCGAACAACCGCACCGCCCACCCCGCATGCCACTCCGCCCCGATCTCCAGCAACGGCGCCGAAGCCGCGGGCAGCGCCTCGACCCCCACCCCGCCGGCCACCCCCCGCGCCGCCTCCACCCCCCGGTCGACCACCCGGTCCACCTCCCCCGCCAACCGCGCCAGCACCCCCGTCGCCTCGAACGGATCCAGTCCCAGCAACCGCACCACCGCCGTCGCCGGCCCGCTCACGCACTCGTACGCCGCGCAGTACGCCGCGTCCTCCGCCGAGAGCCCCGCCGCCCTGGCCACCACGCCCAGCACCACCGGCTGATGCGCCCCCTTGGGGAACTCCCGGGCCAGCGCGTCGAGTTCGGCACAGGGCCAGGCCACCCGCGCGGCCCGCAGCAGCTGCCGCCCGAGCCTGCGCGCAGCACCCCGCAGCGCGGCCGACGGCGTCCGCGCGTCGGCCGCGGCGTCCAGCTCCCGTGCGTCCGCACCGAGCACCGCGGCCGCCGCGAACGCCCCGGCCACCAGCCCCGCCGTGTGCAACCGCCCCCGGCAGTACTCCTCCAGGCTCGCGGCCCCGGTGATCCGGCCGGCCTTCACGGCCGCCTCCGCCCCGCCGGAGTGCGCATGCCCTCCGGCGGGAAACCGGCCGTCGGCCAGTACCAGCAACGCTGCACGGGACACCGCACCCACCAGCTCTCAGAAGAGGAAGTAACGCTGGGCCATGGGAAGTTCGGCGGCCGGTGTGGCCTCGACCAGCTCCCCGTCGATGTGCACGGCGAAGCTGTCGGGGTCGACCCGGACGTGCGGGCGCGCGTCGTTCTCCCGCATGTCCGCCTTGGTCACCCCGCGGGTCGACTCGATGGCGACGAACCGCTTCCCGAGCTGCAGCCGCTCCGGCAGCCCGTCCTCGATCGCGAGCGGAGCCACGAAGTTGAAGGAGTTGGCGGCCGGCGCCCGCCCGATCGCGCCGTACATCGGGCGCGGCAGGATCGGCTGGGGCGTCGGGATCGACGCGTTGGCGTCGCCCATCTGCGCGTAGGCGATCTGGCCGCCCTTGAGGACGACCTGCGGCTTGACCCCGAAGAACGCGGGCTCCCAGAGCACGAGGTCGGCGAGTTTCCCGGTCTCGACCGAGCCGATCTCGCGGGCCAGCCCCTGCGCGAGCGCGGGGTTGATCGTGTACTTGGCGACGTACCGCCGTACCCGGTGGTTGTCGGCCCGCCCGTCCCCCGGCAACGCGCCCCGCCGTCGCTTCATCACGTGCGCGGTCTGCCAGGTCCGCAGGATCACCTCGCCCACCCGCCCCATGGCCTGGGCGTCGGAGGAGATGATCGAGATCGCGCCGAGGTCGTGGAGTATGTCCTCCGCGCCGATGGTCGACGGCCGGATCCGCGACTCGGCGAAGGCCAGGTCCTCCGGCACCGCCGGGTTGAGGTGGTGGCAGACCATCAGCATGTCGAGGTGTTCCTCGGCGGTGTTCACCGTGTACGGCCGGGTCGGGTTGGTCGAACTCGGCAGCACGTGCGGTTCGGAGACGACGGTCATGATGTCCGGGGCGTGACCGCCGCCCGCACCCTCGGTGTGGTACGCGTGGATGCCCCGCCCGCCGATCGCGGCGAGGGTGTCCGCCACGAAGCCCGCCTCGTTCAGGGTGTCCGTGTGGATGGCGACCTGGATGCCGGTCCGGTCGGCGACGGTCAGGGCCGCGTCGATGACGGCCGGGGTCGACCCCCAGTCCTCGTGCAGCTTCAGGCCCAGTGCCCCGCCGCGGATCTGGGAGAACATCGCCTCGTGCGAGACGGTGTTGCCCTTGCCGAGGAAGCCGATGTTGAGCGGGTACTGCTCCATCGCCTCCAGCATCCGGGCCAGGTGCCAGGGGCCGGGGGTGACGGTGGTCGCCTTCGAGCCCTCTGCGGGTCCGGTGCCGCCGCCCACCAGCGTCGTGATCCCGGCCGCCAGCGCCTCGTCGGCGATCTGCGGGCAGATGAAGTGGACATGGGCGTCGACGCCGCCCGCGGTGAGGATGCGCCCGTTGCCGGCGATGACCTCGGTCTCGGGGCCGATCACCAGGTCGGGGTGGACGCCGTCCATGGTGTCGGGGTTGCCGGCCTTGCCGATGCCGGTGATGCGGCCGTCGCGGATGCCGATGTCGGCCTTGACGATGCCCCAGTGGTCGATGATCACGGCACCCGTGACGATCGTGTCGGGGGTGCCGTCTGCGCGCGTAGCGCGCGACTGGCCCATGGACTCGCGGATGACCTTGCCGCCGCCGAAGACCGCCTCGTCCCCGGCGAGTCCGGGTCCGCCGGAGCGGTCCTCCTCGATCTCGACGACCAGGTCGGTGTCGGCGAGCCGGATCCGGTCACCGGTGGTCGGTCCGAACAGGTCGGCGTAGGCGGCACGGGAGATCTCAGGCATCGAGGGCACCTCCGGTCTCGCCGCGCAGCCCGGGGACCACCCGGGCGCCGGTGAGCGGGACGAGTTCGACGTCGACGGGGATGCCGGGCTCGAACCGGACGGCGGTGCCGGCGGCGACGTTCAGCCGCTTGCCACGGGCCGCGCCGCGGTCGAACTCCAGTCCCGGGTTGGCCTCGGCGAAGTGGTAGTGGGAGCCGACCTGGACGGGACGGTCGGCGGCGTTGAGGACGGTCAGCCGGGTGACCTCACGCCCCGCATTGAATACGACGGGCCCGTCGGCGAAGAGCACCTCTCCGGGAATCATCGGCGGTCTCCTCAGACGATCGGGTCGTGGACGGTGACGAGCTTGGTGCCGTCCGGGAAGGTCGCCTCGACCTGGACGTCGTGAATCATCTCGGGGATGCCCTCCATGACGTCGTCCCTGGTGAGCAGCTTGCGCCCGGAGGCCATGAGTTCGGCGACGGTACGGCCGTCCCGGGCGCCTTCGAGGATGTGCGACGTGATGAGGGCGACCGCCTCGGGGTGGTTCAGCCTGAGCCCGCGGGCCCGGCGCCTCTCGGCCACGTCGGCCGCCACGTGGATCAGCAGCCTCTCTTGCTCGTGCGGGGTCAGTTGCACGTCCCACCTCACAGTCCTCGCTCCGGACCGTGCGGGGCCCGGTTGCCGCGGCCACCGCGACGGATTGGGCTCACGGACCCAATCCGGCCAGGAAAACCCCAGGTGGCGTGGATCGGCAGGCTAGTTTGCCGGAGTTTCGGCGACGTTAACCGGGCCTTGATCACTTCATGACCGGCGCATGAGCCCCACGACCGGCGCACGGGAGCACGAGACACCCGAACGGCCCTCACCCGGATGCTCGGGGAGTACCGGCGAGCACGGGCCGTCGGGGTCGCCTCGACGACACGCGTTCTCACACGTGCCGGGCGCTCAGCCGAACGTGCGACGGTGCGCAGCGCAGTCATTCGTCCGCGGCGCCGTCGCGGCTGATCGCGCAGTTCCTCCCCCAGCCTTCGGCCGGGGGTACCCCCAGCGCACCTTCGGGGGCGCCTGTTGTCGCGCAGTTCCTCCCCGAGCCCCTCTTCGGGGGCGTCGCTCGTTCAGGAGCCCGCGGCCCCCCGGTGCTCCGCCGCGATGCCGAAGCGGCCGCGTTCGGGACGTACGGCGGCGGTCTCGCGGACCGTGGAGACCGAGCTGACGACGTGGTCCACGTGCTCCTCGGCCGGCTCCGGGAGCTCTTCGAGGCGTTCGAGGTCGGCGGCGGAGACGAGGGCGACCAGCGGCTTGCCGTGGCGCGTCACGACGACGCGCTCACCGCCGTACACCACCCTGTTGATCAGTTCGGCGAGCTCAGCCCTGGCTTGGGTCACCGGAATCTCGTAGGCCATGAACCCAGCTTACGGGGCACCCCCGACATCACATCTTGTTCGGCGACAGCGGAATCCCCTCTCAATGATCTGTACATCCTGTACGTTTTCAACAGAGAGCCCGGCTCCCGGGCAGTCTCAGTCGCGAGGAGGGGTACGCCATGACCCGACCGTCCGCCCGCTATGTCCTGCCCGAGTTCACGGAACGCACGTCGGCGGGACAGCGCACCCTGGATCCGTACGCGAAGCTGCTGGAGGAGCGGATCGTCTTCCTCGGCGCCCCCGTCGACGAGGTCTCGGCCAACGACGTGCTGGCGCAGTTCATGTACCTGGAGTACACGGCTCCGGAGCGGGACATCTCGCTGTACATCAACTCCCCGGGCGGGTCCTACAGCGCGATGGCCGCGGTCTACGACACGGTCCAGTACGTGACCTGCGACGTGGAGACGGTCTGCCTCGGGCAGGCCGGGGCGGCGGCCGCGGTCCTGCTGGCGGCCGGCACACCGGGCAAGCGGTCCGTGCTGCCCGGTGCGCGCATTGTGCTCCAGCAGCCGTCGCTGCCGGAACCGGTGCAGGGCCGGCCGAGTGATCTGGCCATCCAGGCGGCGGAGTTGGACCGGGTTCGGGCGATGGTCGAGGAAATGCTCGTCCGCCACACCGGGCGTACGGCCGAACAGGTGCACCAGGACCTGGAGCGGGACCTGGTCCTGGACGCGCCGCAGGCGCTGGCGTACGGGCTGGTGGACCGGGTGGTGCCCACCCGCCGGGCCCTGCCCGGCCTGCCGGACGCGGGGTGAGCGGCCGATGCTGCCACCGGAGCTGCCGCCGCTGCCGGCGCTGACCCGCGCCGAGGGCGAGCTGATCGACCGTTATCTGGACGTGGTGGATCTACTGGGCCGGATCAATCCGGCGCGGAACGAGGACACCTACCGGGGTCTGCGCGCCGCGCAGGCGCTGGTGCGCGCGGCGTCCGAGCTGCGTGACGCGCTGGCCCTGATGCATCTGCGGGGCGAGACGGAGCTTCACGGGGACACGCTGGCACGCGCGTTGCGGGTGCTCGACGGCGAGCGCCGGACCGCTCGCGTCGCGCTCCCGCCCGACTGCGTAGGTTGACACCCGCCGGACTCCGGTCCGGCCCGTCGACTGCACGAGCGGGCCGGAGCCGAAACGACCCAAAGGGGTTACCGCCGTTCGGCGGAGCGTGGCGTGGTTTTACCCGACCGCCGAGGTCGCTCAGGTTGCCTGTGCGGGGGTGCCCGCGGACGGTTTCCGCGCAGGTCCGGGGCTACGCAGGCCAGTTGACGGATAATCGAACACAGGGCTGTCCACCCGAACGGGTGGGTGGTGAGTAACCCCACAAATCCCCGATTCCGTTGGGATTTTCGGACACACGTGAGTGAAGATCCCTGTCTGACGACAAGCCCCCGCCACAGCGGCGGGGCGGTCCGGGCGGACGCCGAGTCCTGCCGCCGCCCGGATTGACCCGTCGACAGAAGTGCATCGGCAGGAGTGGAGGACCCAAGCACGACGGGTCGCCGGCACGGTCGCACCATGACCGGGCCGAGCAGCCCTTGGGGTGAAGCCGTGGCGACACGGCCGGGCAACTTCGCCAGCCCGAATCCGACAGGTCATCCTTCACAGGCGGCTGACGAAGGGTTGCGCATGACTGCGCTCAATCGTGTTCCGTCGCTGATGGCCCGGGCCGGTACGGCCTCGGCGCTGACCATCGCCGCCGTCGGCGGTTCGATCGTGATACCGGGTGTCGCCTCCGACGCCTCGGCCGCCACGATGGCGACGAAGGCACTTCAGGTCGCCGCCTCGAAGAAGGGCTCGCCCTACCGGTGGGGCGCCACCGGACCGAACAGGTTCGACTGCTCCGGGCTGACGCTGTACTCGTTCAAGAAGGCGGGCAAGACCCTGCCACGTACGGCGGCTCAGCAGTACAACAAGACCCGTCACATCTCGGCCGGCAACCGCAAGGCCGGGGACCTGGTCTTCTTCCACTCGGGGTCCAGCGTGTACCACGTCGGCATCTACGCCGGGAAGGGAAAGATCTGGCACGCCCCGAGGACCGGGGACGTGGTCAGGCTCCAGAAGATCTGGACGCGCAGCGTCTGGTACGGCCGGGTCAGCTGACCCGTTCCCACGACGGGCGGCCGGCGGGAACCCGGGGCTACGGTTCCTGCTGGCCCGCCGCCGTGACGGTGCCCGCCGGGACCGTCCAGGGCAGTTCGATGGAGACGGTCTTGCCGCCCTCCCGGGTGGGGCGTACCCGGAGTTTGCCGCCGCACTCGGCGGTCAGCCAGCGGATGATGACCATGCCGCGCCCGTTGTCCTGCTGGACCGCGGCGGGGAGTCTCTTGGGGAAGCGCGGATGGCCGTCCGTGACCCCGATGCGCAGCTGCTCGTCACGGTCGAGCACCAGGTCCACCGTGAAGGTGGGTGACTGCCCGAAGGTGTGCTGCACCGCGTTGGTGGCGAGTTCGGAGACGATGAGGCGCACGGTGTCCGCGGTCTCCGTCTCCGCCGGCAGCCCCCACTCCACGAGAGTGTCCAGCACGTAGGCACGGGCGGCGGAGACCGAGGCGGGATCGCTCGGCAGAGTGACGGATGCTTCCAGGTGGTCTGCCATGGCGACGTCGTCCCTTTCCTCGGGACCGGAGTCCGACACGGAGCGGATGGTTCGAGTACGGTCCCGGACTGGTGCTTCTTCGCCAGACTGCCATTACCGGGCCGGTCACGGGGAGCGATCCACCAAGATATGCATATATCTGTCGCTCGAAGCGGTGAACTCTGCGACCTCAGACCGTATTTGGGCGGCTCGGAAGGAGTAAGGAGTAGCCCATGCAGAACGGTCCCGCGGTACGCCGCCGGAAACTGGGCGCCGAGCTGCGCACCCTGCGCACCGGCGCCGGCCTCACGAGCGGTGAGGCCGCCCGTCTGGTGGGCTGGCATCAGTCGAAAGTGAGCCGGATCGAGACCGGCGCCAGCGGTGTGAAACCGGCCGATGTGCGGTTACTTCTGGACGCCTACGGCGTGGTCGAGGGGCAACTGCGTGAGTTGCTGCTGGTGTTGGCGGGGTCGGAGGACACGGCGGGCCGGCACCACTGGTGGCACGCCTACCGTGGCGTCCTGCCGCCCGCCTACCGCGATTTCATCAGCCTGGAGTCGCAGGCCGGCACGATGCGCACGCTGGAGACCCTGGTCGTACCGGGGCTGCTGCAGACTCCCGAGTACGCGCGCGCGGTGACCCGGGCGGCCATGGACGGGCGCGCCGACGACTCCCTGGACACCCTGGTGGAGGTACGCCTGGCCAGGCAGGACGTGCTGCGCAACGATCCGCCGCTGGAGCTGAGCGCGGTCCTGGACGAGGCGGTGCTGCGCCGCGAGGTGGGCGGTCCCGGTGTGATGGCGCGGCAGCTGCAGCGGCTGATGGAGGCGGCCCGGCTGCCCCAAGTACGGCTCCAGGTACTGCCGTTCGCGGCGGGTGCACACATCGGCATCACCGGGCCTTTCGTAATCTTCTCATTTCCGAGCACTTCTGATCTGGACGTGGTTGTTATCGACCAGTTGACGAGTAGCCTCTACCTGGAGCGGAAAGAAGACCTCCAGGCCTACACGGAGGCCTTCGACACGCTCCGGATCCACGCCCTTTCCCCCGAGGACTCGTTGGATTACATCGCCGCAATAGCTGACGGCGCGTAAGGAGGCACCATGACTGCACTGCCTCGGAACGTACCTTCAAGTGCTGATCTGCACGGACTGCGGTGGCTGCGCAGCAGCTACAGCACCGGAGCGAACAACTGCGTGGAGACGGCACGGCCGCGCTCCGGCCCGACGGCCGGACTGCTCGCCGTGCGCGACTCCAAGGCTCCGGCCGGACCCGCACTGCTCTTCTCCCCCGAGAGCTGGGCGGGTTTCACGGCGGCACTCGCCGGCTGATCAGCCCCAGAAGAGCCTGATCAGACTCGAACGAAACCGATCAGACTCGCACCCATCCATTCCCGACTCCGTATCCGCTGTCGAGCCGGGCCCGGCCGTGTCACGCCGACTCATGGTCGTGTCTTGCCGATCACCTGTACAGCGCGTTCGAGCTCGGCCCCGGAGAGGTCCGCACGGGCGGTCAGCCTGAGCCGTGAGATGCCGTCCGGCACCGACGGCGGACGGAAGCAGCCCACGGCCAGGCCTGCCGTCCGGCAGTCGGCCGCCCACCGCACGGCCTGCTCCGGGGACGGGGCCCGCACGGAGACCACCGCGGCGTCCGGACGTACCGCTTCCAGACCCGCGGCGGTCAGCCGTGCGTGCAGTTCCGCGGCCACCTCGCGGGCCCGCGTCGCTCGCGCGGGTTCGCGGCGCAGCAGCCGCAGGGCCGCCAGCGCCGCCCCCGCCGCGGCGGGGGCAAGACCGGTGTCGAAGATGAACGTCCGGGCCGCGTTGACCAGGTGGTCGATCACCCGGGCCGGACCCAGCACCACCCCGCCCTGGCTGCCCAGCGACTTCGACAGGGTCGCCGTGACCACCACGTCGTCGGCCCCGGCCAGCCCGGCCGCGTACGGCGCGCCCCGCCCGCCGTCCCCGAGCACCCCGAGCCCGTGGGCGTCGTCGACGAGCAGCCCGGCGCCGTGCTCCCGGCACGCCTCGGCCAGCGCCGCCAGCGGGGCCGCGTCCCCGTCGACCGAGAAGACCGTGTCGGAGACGGCCACGGCGGGCCCCTCGTGCGTCCCGAGAGCCTTGCGCACCGCGTCCGGGTCGGCGTGCCCGACGACCTGGGTGGCGCCCCGGGCCAGCCGGCAGCCGTCGATCAGGGAGGCGTGGTTGAGGGCGTCGGAGACGATCAGGGAGCCGTACGGGCCGAGCGTGGTGACGGCGGCGAGGTTGGCCGCGTAGCCGGAGGAGAAGACCAGGGCGGCCTCGAACCCGCAGAATTCGGCCAGCTCCCGCTCCAGCTCGGTGTGGAGCTCCGTCGTGCCGGTCACCAGCCGGGAGCCGGTGGAGCCGCCGCCCCAGGTCCGGGCCGCGCCGGCGGCGCCCTCGGCGACTTCGGGATGGTGGGCGAGGCCCAGGTAGTCGTTGCCCGCCAGGTCCAGCAGGGGCGAGTCGGCCGGGCGGGGGCGCAGGGTCCGTACGAGTCCGGCGCGGCGGCGCTGTTCCGCCTGTTCGTCGATCCAGCCGAACGCCATGACCCCTCCGGTGGTTTTGTAGGCAGTGGACAGACCCTAGCGGGACGACCAGTCACCCAGTGTGTGGCAATACCCACACGTCGAACTGACAGGGTTGTGCAAACTCTCCTTGGCCCGGAGCAGCCTCGTAGTACAGGATCGGCTCTCATGGACCTGCTGAACACGCTGGTGGACAAGGGGCTTCGGCGCGAGCTGCCGACCCGCGAGGAAGCGCTCGCCGTACTGGCGACCTCCGACGACGACGTGCTCGACGTGGTGGCCGCGGCCGGCAAGGTGCGCCGGCACTGGTTCGGCCGGCGCGTGAAACTCAACTACCTGGTCAACCTCAAGTCGGGCCTGTGCCCGGAGGACTGCTCCTACTGCTCGCAGCGGCTGGGCTCCTCCACCGGGATCCTCAAGTACAGCTGGCTGAAACCCGACGAGGCCTCGAAGGCGGCCGCCGCGGGCCTGGCCGGGGGCGCCAAGCGGGTCTGCCTGGTGGCCAGCGGACGCGGTCCGACCGACCGGGACGTGGACCGGGTGGCGGGCACCATCAAGGCCATCAAGGAGCAGAACGAGGGCGTCGAGGTGTGCGCCTGTCTCGGCCTGCTCTCCGACGGCCAGGCGGAGCGGCTGCGCGAGGCGGGCGCGGACGCCTACAACCACAACCTCAACACGTCCGAGGGAACCTACGGGGAGATCACGACCACCCACACGTACGCCGACCGGGTGGACACGGTCAACAAGGCGCACGCGGCGGGCCTGTCGGCCTGCTCCGGTCTGATCGCCGGCATGGGCGAGAGCGACGCGGACCTGGTCGACGTCGTCTTCTCGCTGCGCGAGCTGGACCCGGACTCCGTTCCGGTGAACTTCCTCATCCCGGTCGAGGGCACCCCGCTGGCCAAGGAGTGGAACCTCACCCCGCAGCGCTGCCTGCGCATCCTGGCGATGGTGCGGTTCGTCTGCCCCGACGTGGAGGTCCGCATCGCGGGCGGCCGCGAGGTCCACCTGCGCACCATGCAGCCGCTCGCGCTGCACCTGGCCAACTCCATCTTCCTCGGCGACTACCTGACCACCGAGGGCCAGGCCGGCCAGGCCGACCTGGAGATGATCGCGGACGCCGGCTTCGTGGTGGAGGGTTCCGACGAGGTGACGCTGCCGCAGCACCGGGCCGAGGTCCGGGGCGGCGGCTGCGGGTCGCACGGATCCGGGGATGCCGGGTGCGGGTCCCACGCCGAGGGCGGTTGCGGCTCGGTGTGCGGCTCCCACGAAAGTGCCGCCGAGACCGTGGCCGTCCCCGCCGCCGGCGAGCCGCGCACCGACCTGGTCGCCGTCCGCCGCCGGGGGGCCGGAACGGATCTCGCGCCCAATGCCTGATCCCGGCCTGAGCGTCCCCGAGCTGCTGGAGCTGGACCGCCGGCACGTCTGGCATCCGTACGGCCCGATGCCCGGCCGGTCCGAACCGCTCGTCGTGGAGTCGGCGAGCGGGGTCCGGCTGCGGCTCGCGGACGGCTCCGGCGAGCTGGTCGACGGGATGTCGTCGTGGTGGTCGGCGATCCACGGGTACCACCACCCGGTGCTCGACGCGGCCGCGCACGACCAGCTCGGCAGGATGAGCCACGTCATGTTCGGCGGGCTCACCCACGAGCCCGCCGTCCGGCTGGCGAAGCTCCTCGTCGACATCACGCCGGCCGGCCTGGAGCACGTCTTCCTCGCCGACTCGGGGTCGGTGTCGGTCGAGGTCGCGGTGAAGATGTGCCTGCAGTACTGGCGCTCCCTCGGCCGCCCCGCGAAACAGCGCCTGCTGACCTGGCGCGGCGGCTACCACGGCGACACCTGGCAGCCGATGTCGGTGTGCGACCCCGAGGGCGGCATGCACGAGCTCTGGTCCGGCGTGCTGCCCCGCCAGGTGTTCGCGGACGCCCCGCCGGCGGCGTACGACCAGGCGTACGCCGAGCACCTGCGGTCCATGATCGAGCGGCACGCGCACGAGCTGGCCGCGGTGATCGTGGAGCCGGTGGTGCAGGGCGCCGGCGGGATGCGCTTCCACTCCCCCGCCTACCTGCGGGTGCTGCGCGAGGCGTGCGACGCGCACGACGTGCTGCTGGTGTTCGACGAGATCGCGACCGGCTTCGGTCGCACCGGCGCGCTGTTCGCGGCGGACCACGCGGCCGTCGCCCCGGACGTGATGTGCGTCGGCAAGGCGCTCACCGGCGGCTACCTGACGATGGCCGCGACCCTGTGCACGTCCCGGGTGGCCGCCGGGATCTCGCGGGGCGAGGTGCCGGTGCTGGCGCACGGGCCGACGTTCATGGGCAACCCGCTCGCGGCCTCGGTCGCCTGCGCCTCGCTGGGGCTGCTCCTCGGCCAGGACTGGCTCGCGGAGGTCAAGCGGATCGAGGCGGGGCTGCGGGAGGGCCTGGCGCCGGCCCGGGAGCTCCCCGGGGTCCGGGACGTCCGGGTCCTCGGCGCCATCGGGGTCGTACAACTCGACCACGAGGTCGACATGGAGGCCGCCACGGCCGCCGCCGTCCGCGAGGGCGTGTGGCTGCGGCCGTTCCGCGACCTCGTGTACACGATGCCGCCGTACGTCACGGGTGACGCGGACGTGGCGCGGATCGCGCGCGCGGTGTGCGCCGCCGCGCGGGAGGGATGAGCATGCCGATCCTGGTGATCACGGGGACGGGCACGGAGGTCGGCAAGACGGTCACCACGGCCGCGGTCGCCGCCGCCGCGCTCGCGGCCGGCCGCTCGGTGGCGGTCCTGAAGGCCGCGCAGACGGGGGTACGACCCGACGAGCGCGGGGACGCCGACGAGGTCGCGCGGCTCGCGGGCGCCGTGACGGCGACCGAAGTCGCCCGTTTCCCGGAGCCGTTGGCGCCGGGCACGGCGGCCCGCAGGGCGGGGCTGGCCCCCGTGCAGCCGCGGGACGTCGCCGAGGCCGCGGCCAAGCTGGCCGCCGAGCACGAACTGGTGCTGGTCGAGGGCGCGGGCGGGCTGCTCGTCCGGTTCGACGCGGCCGGCGGCACACTGGCGGACGCGGCCCGGCTGCTGAACGCGCCGGTGCTGGTGGTGGCGTCGGCCGGGCTGGGCACGTTGAACACCACGGAGTTGACGGCCCGTGAACTGCGAGCGCGGGAACTGGAGTTGCTGGGCGTGGTGATCGGCAGCTGGCCGAACTCCCCCGACCTGGCCTCGCGGTGCAACGTCGCCGACCTGCCGGAGGTGGCCGGGGCACCCCTGCTGGGCGCGCTGCCCGCCGGGGCCGGAGCCCTCGCACCCGCCGACTTCCGTGCGGCAGCCCCGAGTTGGCTGTCGGCCCGGCTGGACGGAAACTGGGACGCGGAGGCGTTCCGGGGACGGGTAGCGCCGTAGGGGCGGGCCGCGGCGGTCGGGTGCCGGGCCGTCGTGGCTGGTCGCGCAGTCCCCCGCGCCTTTGAAAGAAGGGGCGCTGCAGGTACCCCCGGCCGAAGGCTGGGGGTAGGAACTGCGCGACCAGCCCCCACACAGCCGCACCCGACCGACGGCCTAGGGTGATGCGCCCAGCAGCCGTACCAGTTCGATCCTGGATCGGATCCCCAACCGGCTGAAGACCCCCCGCAGATGGTGGTCGATGGTGCGGGGGCTGAGATTGAGGCGGTCGGCGATCTCGCGGTTGGTGGCGCCCTCGGCGGCCATCCGGGCGACCATCAGCTGCTGGGCGGTGAGCACGGCGGCCGGGTCCGCCGCACCGCTGACAGGTGTCAACGCCGTGCCGAGGGCGCGGAGTTCGGCACGGGCCTGGGCGGCGCAGTGCGGGGCGCCGAAGGACTCGAAGGCCTCCAGGGCGCTGTGCAGCCGGTCGCGGGCCTCGGTGCGCTGCCGCAGCCGCCGCAGCGCACCGCCGAACAGCAGCTCGGTGCGGGCGCGTTCGAAGTCCCGGGTGCCCCGGGCGTGCAGGTCAAGCGCGCAGCGGTAGTGCTGGACCGCCTCGGCACCGGGGGCGAGCAGGGCCCGGCAGCGGGCGCTGAGCGCGAGGTCGTCGGCGCTGCGGACGGCGGTCGCCCAGCGGTCGTAGTCGGCGTGCGCGGCGCGCGCGACCCGGGTGTCCCCGGTGCGGACGGCGGCCTCGACGTAGTGCGGGGTGGCCAGGTGCCGGATGGCCCGGTGACCGTGTCCGGGGCCGAACCCGGCGAGGGCGCGCAGCCGGGCGGCGGCCGCCGGGAAGCGGCCGCCCGCCAGGTCGAGGAAGGCGAGCGCCCACTGGGCGAGGGCGGCGGGCAGGCCCAGTCCGTGCGCCAGGGCGTGCGCACGGGCGGCCGCCGCGCGCTCCCGGCAGGCCTCCTCGTCGCCGGTGACAGCGGCGAACATGGCGAGGGCGGCCTGGAGGTGGCAGGCCCCGTTGTCCTGCCCGGTGGCGTACGCCTGGCGCAGGGCCTCCTGGGCGGCGGCCTCGGCGGCCCGCGGGCGGCCGGTCCAGAAGTCGGCGTAGGCGCGGAACTCCATGGCCTGGGCGACCGTCCCGGGGACGCCGCGCGACCGGGCGGAGGCGGCGGCCCGGAGGGTGGCGGTGACGGCCCGGGTGTGGTCGCCGAGCAGCAGCGCGGCGATGCCGGAGTGGACCAGGGGGCCGGGGTCGCCGCCGGGCCCGCAGCGGCCCGCGGTGCCCTTGAGGAGCACCCGGGCGTCCGCGTAGCGGCCCTCGACGGCACAGGCGAGGGCGGCGAGGATGCCGGACGGCGGGAGGTCGAGCCACTGGGCGAGGACATGGGCCTCGCGGCAGCGTCTGAGGTCGCCGGTGTAGACGGCGGCCTCGGTGGCGAGGGCGAGGAGTTCCACGGCATCGGCGGAACGTTCCTGCCTGACGGCGGCGGTGAGCAGGGCGTCGAAGGCCTCGGCGGCGTTGCCGGCTCTGAGGGCGAGGACGCCGTCGAGGGCGGAGTTGTCCGTACGGGCGGCGAGCCGTCTCGCCCGGTCGGGCTCTCCGGAGCGCCAGGCGTCCGCGGCGGCCAGGGCGAGCAGCCGGGCCTCCTCGGCCGGGTCGGGGCAGAGGTCGGCGGCCCGTTCGGCGAGGGCGCGGGCCAGCGTCGGACGCCCTTCGGAGCGGGCCCGGTCGGCGGCGGTGCGCAGTTCCGCCGCGAGCCGGGCGCTCGGGCCCAGTGCGGCGGCGCCCCGGTGCCAGGAGCGGCGGGCCGCCTCGCCCTGACCACCGAGGACCCGGGCGAGCAGCAGGTGGGCCGCGCGCCGGTCGGCCGGTGAGCCGGTCCCGTAGGCGGCGATCCGGGTCCAGGGGTCCCGGAAGAACACCCCGCCGGCACCGGCGTGGGCGACCCCGGCCGCCTCGGCGGCCTCCAGCGGGCGCGTGTCGAGCCGGCCGGCGGTGACCGCGCGCAGGAAGGCGTGGGTCGCCACCGGGTACTGGTCGGCGGCGGCGAGCAGCAACAGCAGCCGGGTCTCGTCGGGCAGGGCACGGATCTCCCGGCGCAAGGCGTGCAGCAACTCCGGTGCCAGCTCGGCCGGTTCGACAGGCAGCGGGTCGGCGCCGGCCGCCTGCCGTTCGGTGAGGCGCGGCACGAGTTCGGCCACGGCACGCTGATCCTCGTACACGACTCGTGTCACCCGGACACGGACGCCCTCGGGAAGCGCCGAAGCAGGGCACGGCCCCGCCCCGGTCGGCTGCGGTGGCGAAGTGCGGTCAAGGTGTGGGGGGTTCACCGGTATCACCACACGAATGACGTTACTGGCGAGTTAGTTCATACGTAAAGACTGGCGACTTCGCCGATGCGGCGCGCGTAGACCCGTCCCGACACTCCTGAACGACCCCACCCGTTTCAGGAGGCATCATGCAACGCGCCAAGCGTCGCATCGCAACCGCTCTGTCGGCGATAGCCGGTTCGCTCCTTCTGTCCCTCCCCCTGACCGTCGGCACCGCGCAGGCGGCGAGCCACGAGCCGATCGTGTTCGTGCACGGTCTGAGCAGCGACTCCAGCAGCTGGAACACCTGGATCGCGGACTTCGAGGCGGACGGCTACTCGTCCTCCGAGCTGTACGCGATCTCCTACGACTGGACGAAGTCGAACGTCACCACCGCCTCGACGCTCGCGACCTACATCCAGTCCGTGCTGTCCAAGACCGGCGCCTCGAAGGTGGACCTGGTGGTGCACTCCATGGGTGCGCTCAACAGCCGCTACTACCTCAAGAACCTCGGCGGGACCTCGTACGTGGACCACTTCGTGTCGGTCGCCGGGGTGAACCACGGGACCAGCGTCGCCTCGCTGTGCGGGTGGCTGTACACCTCCTGCAAGGAGATGACGACCGGCAGCTCGTTCCTGACCGCCCTGAACTCCGGTGACGAGACGCCCGGCAGCGTCTCGTACGCGGCGTACTGGTCGGACTGCGACGCGGCGATCGACCCGGACACCTCGGCGGAGCTCAGCGGGGCGACCAACGTCGACGTCGGCTGCATCTCCCACACCGACATGAACGACGACCACGGCGTCTACGAGCAGGTGCGCGACTTCATCGGCTGAACCGTCCGCGGCAGCGGGGGTGCGACGGGCCGCGACGGGGGACAATCACCGTAGACCCGCTTCCGTCGGGAGGTCCGTCATGCGGCTGATGTCCGCCGGCGCCGGGACACCGGTGCGCGATCCCGTCCACCACCCGCTGTTCGCGCGTTTCTACGCCCGCTGCAGCACGGCCGCCGAGACCGGACTCGGCATGGCGGCGATCCGGGAGCGGCTGCTCTCCGGGCTGTCCGGGCGGGTGATCGAGATCGGCGCGGGCAACGGGCTCAATTTCGCCCGCTACCCCGGTTCGGTCGCGGAGGTCGTGGCGATCGAACCGGAGTACACCCTGCGGCAGTTGGCGGCGGAGGCCGCCGTGCGCGCCAATGTCCCGGTGGACGTGGTGCCGGGCGCGGCGGAGGCGCTGCCGGTGAAGAGCGAGGCCTTCGACGCGGCGGTGCTCTCGCTGGTGCTGTGCAGCGTCCGGGATGTGCAGCGGGCGCTCGCGGAGGTACGGCGGGTGCTGCGGCCCGGCGGTGAGCTGCGGTTCTTCGAGCACGGCGCGGGCGGTGGCCCGGCGATGCGGTTCAGCCAGCGGGCCCTGGACCGGACGGTGTGGCCGCTGCTGGTCGGCGGCTGTCATCTGTCCCGGGAGCCCGTCGCCGAGCTGCGCGCGGCCGGGTTCGAACTCGGCCCGTACCGCCGGGTGTTCCTGCCGGAGAACGGCCCGCGGCTGCCCTCCTCGTACTGCGCGCTGGGCGTCGCCCGCAAGCCTGCTGAGGCCTGATCGAGGGCCCGCGGACCGGTCACAGGCTCCAGCGGCGCAGTTCCTCGGCGATGTCGGCGACGCTCGCCTCGCCGTTCTTCACCAGCCGGGCCAGGTCGCGGACCTGCTCGGGCGAGGTGACGACCTTCAGGCCGCTGGCGACCAGGTAGGCGTAGGCGACCGAGGACGCGAACAGCGCGTTCGAGCGCTCCAGGGCCGGGACGTGGATCAGCAGCTGGAGCAGGGCGGCGGCGCGCGCCTGCGGGGTGTCGTAGACGGGGACGTCGAATATCTCGGCCCGGTGCCTGGCGACGGCGGCGATCAGCGCACCCCAGTCGGTGACCTGCGGGTCACCGGGGGTCTTCTGTTCGGCGAGCATGAGGAGCCAGGCGAGGTCGATCGTCAGGTCGCTCAAGGATCAGTGACGGCCTTCGGTCTTGTCAGACGTGTCGGTACCGTGCGTCTCGCCGAACTCCTCGGCGAAGACGGACTCGTACTGCTTCATGAAATCGGCGGCGGCCTCGACGAACGTACGGCCGGCCTCACCCGTGTCCTGCATGACCAGTTCCTCTATGTAGCGGTTGACGCTCACACCGCGCGCGAGAGCGCGTTCGCGGGCCGCCCTGGCGGTGCCCTCGTCCACGCGCACGTTCAGCTGGGTCTTCGCCATGTCTCGAAGCTAGCGCGGATGCGCTAGCAATGCCAGCGCGCATCGGAATCGAAAAGTGATACCGGCTGTGCGACGGGTCACACTACGCTCGCCCCGGACACAGAGGTCGGGGGACCGTCGCATGACCGGGGAGGCAGTCTTGTCCACAGCAGCTGCGGAGGCGCCCGCCGCCGACGGGGTCGCGGCCCGGGCGCGCGGGCTGACCAAGGCGTACGGAGCGGGTGAGACGGCGGTGCTCGCACTGGACTCGGTGGACGTGGACATCGCGCGCGGCCGCTTCACCGCGGTCATGGGCCCCTCGGGCTCCGGCAAGTCCACGTTGATGCACTGCCTGGCGGGCCTGGACACCGTGTCGGCCGGCCAGGTCTGGCTCGGCGGCACCGAGATAACGGGCCTCAGGGAGCGCGAGCTGACGCGGCTGCGCCGGGACCGGATCGGGTTCATGTTCCAGTCGTTCAACCTGATCCCGACGCTGAACGCGGCCGAGAACATCACCCTGCCCATGGACATCGCGGGCAAGAAGCCCGACGAGAAGTGGCTGGACCAGGTCATCGACACGCTCGGGCTGCGGGACCGCCTCAAGCACCGGCCCGCGCAGCTCTCCGGCGGTCAGCAGCAGCGGGTGGCCTGCGCGCGGGCGCTGGCCTCCCGCCCGGAGCTGATCTTCGCCGACGAGCCGACCGGCAACCTGGACTCACGGGCGGGTCTGGAGGTGCTGGGCTTCCTGCGGGAGGCGGTCGACCAGCTCGGCCAGACGGTCGTCATGGTGACCCACGACCCGGGCGCCGCGGCCCACTCGGACCTGGTGCTCTTCCTCGCGGACGGCCGGATCGTGGACCGGATGGAGGGGCCGACGGCGGACGCCGTGCTGGAACGGATGAAGCGTTTCGACGTGGGACGCGGTTCCGCCGGGCCCGAGGAGGACTGACCCGGTGCTCAAGGCGACCCTGCGCAGCTTCCTGGCGCACAAGGGACGGCTGATGCTGTCCGCGCTGGCCATCGTGCTGTCCGTGGCGTTCGTCGCGGGCAGCCTGATCTTCTCCGACACCGTCACCCGCACCTTCGACCGGCTGTTCGCCTCCACCTCCGCCGATGTGACCGTCGAGCCGAAGGCGGATCTGAAGTCGTCCGTGCCGACCGGTGCCGTCCAGACCGTGCCGGCCGCGCTGGCGGGCGAGATCGCCAAAGTCGACGGCGTCGCCGCGACCCATGCGGACGTGTCCGTCCAGAACGTCGTGGTGGTCGACAGCCGCAACAAGTCGGTCGGCCCGACCACCGGCGCCCCGACCATCGCCACGGACTGGTACCTCAGCCACCGCAGCCCCCTGAAGCTGACCTCGGGACACGCCCCGCAGGGCGCCGGCCAGGCCTTGCTCGACGCGGACACCGCCGACAAGAAGCACGTCCGCATCGGCGACACACTCACCGTCCAGGCCCAGCCCGGCACCTTCGCGGTCGAGGTCGTCGGCATCGCCACCTTCACCACCACCAACCCCGGCGCCGCCCTGGTCTTCCTCGACCCGGCGGTGGCCGCGAAGGAACTGCTGGGCTCGCCCGGCCGCGCCACCGGCATCTCGGTGGACGCGGCCCAGGGGGTGCCGGACGCCCGGCTCAAGAACCGGATCGGCGCGGCGATCGGGACCGGGACGTACGACCTGAAGACCGCCGACGAGCAGGCGAAGTCGTCGGCCGCGGACCTCGGCGGCTTCCTCGACGTCATCAAGTACGTGATGCTGGGATTCGCCGGCATCGCCACCCTGGTGGGCGTCTTCCTCATCGTCAACACCTTCTCCATGCTGATCGCCCAGCGCACCCGCGAACTGGGCCTGCTGCGCGCGTTGGGTGCCGACCGCCGGCAGGTACGGCGCTCCGTGCTCACCGAGGCGGTGCTGCTCGGTCTTGCCGGCTCCACGCTGGGCCTGGGCGCCGGGATCGGACTGGCGTTCGGGCTGATCAGGCTGATGAGCGCGTTCGGCATGAACCTCAGGGCCGCCGAGATGGTCATCGGCTGGGGAACACCGGTCGCGGCGTACGCCGTGGGTGTCGGCGTCACCTTCGTCGCCGCGTACCTGCCCGCCCGGCGCGCGGCCACCGTGTCGCCGATGGCCGCGCTCGTGGACGCCGACATCGCCGGTGTGGGCAAGCCGCTCAGGGCGCGGGCGATCGCCGGCTCGGCCGTCGGAGCGCTCGGGGCCGCAGCCCTGGTCGGATGTGCGACCGCGGCCAGAACGGCGTCGGCGGCCTCGCTGCTGGGCGTCGGGGTGATCCTGACGCTGATCGCGACCGTCATCGCGGGCCCGCTGCTCGTCCGGCCCGTCATCCGCGTGCTCGGCGCGGCCTTTCCCGCCCTGTTCGGCCCGGTCGGCCGGATGAGCCAGCGCAACGCCCTGCGCAACCCGCGCCGTACCGGCGCCACCGCCGCCGCGCTCATGGTGGGACTCGCACTGGTCGGCGGGATGTCGGTGGCCAGCGCTTCCATGTCCAAGTCCTTCGACCAGCAGATCGACAAGACACTCGGCGCCGACTTCGTCGTCCAGAACGGCAACTTCCTGCCGTTCACCCGGGAGATCACCGACAAGGTCCGCGGCACGGAGGGCGTGGGGCTGGTCGTACGACAGCGGTTCGCGCCGGTGGCGGTACGGCTGCCGGACGGCAAGCGGGTCACCACGACGGCCGCCGGGTACGACTCCCAGGTCGACGAGGTCGCCCATGTCGCCTACCAGGGCGGCGACACCGCGGCCGCGCTGGCCGACGGCAGCCTCGGCATGGACGTCAACTTCGCTGCGGACCACAGGGTGCGCCTCGGCACCGTGCTGCCGGTCGAGTTCCAGGGCGGCAGGACCGCCGAGATGCGGGTGGGCGCCCTGACCAACCAGGGCGGCGGTGGCGGCTTCGGCACGCAGGGCGGGTTGTTCTTCGGCATCGCCACCGTGGAGAAGTACGTCCCCGGCGGCCAGGACTCGGCGTTGTACGTCAACCGCGCCCCGGGCACCAGCGCCGACCGACTGCGCTCACGGCTGGAGCGGACGCTGGCGCCGTACCCACAGGTGCAGGTCCGTGACCAGGCCGACTACAAGAAGCTGGTGCACGACCAGATCGCCGTGCTGCTCTACCTCGTGTACGCGCTGCTCGGGCTCGCGATCGTGATCGCGGTGCTCGGGGTGGTCAACACCCTGGCCCTGTCGGTGGTGGAGCGCACCCGGGAGATCGGGCTGCTGCGCGCCATCGGGCTGGCCCGGCGGCAGCTGCGCCGGATGATCCGGCTGGAGTCGGTGGTGATCGCGGTGTTCGGCGCCGTGCTGGGGCTCGCGCTGGGCCTGGTGTGGGGGGTGTGCACCCAGCAGGTCCTGGCACTCCAGGGCATGAAGGCCCTCGCCGTCCCGTGGGGCACGATCGTCGCGGTGGTGATCGGCTCGGCCGTCGTCGGAGTGGTGGCCGCGCTGCTGCCGGCGTTGCGCGCCTCGCGCATGAACGTGCTGGCCGCCATCGCGCACGAGTGAGCAAACCCAGGCGCACGGCTCACCTCGCGGTCCTGGACCACGAGTCCATGCCGCGTCCGGTCCACTTCGGGGCCGACCTGCTCGCCCAGGCATGGGCCGGTGAGTGGCGTGCGGTGCCGGCGCGCCGAGGGACTCGGGTAGGACGTGGTCCTCGTCCCGCCGAGCTCGGCATGCCGGTCAGGCCGGGCGGCCTGGCCGCACTGCCGACCGCGCTGTACCGCGCCCGGCGGAGGAGGCGCTGCCGCCGGCCGGGGCCGACCCGCTCGGATGCGGTCCGACGCGTCCGTGTGCCGCCCGTCGGGCCGTTCAGTGCGGCCGTTCGCCGCCTGCGGGCGTCCGCCCCCGTGTGGCCAGGGCCCTGAGGAGCGCGCTCCGCCCGCGGTCGGGCACCGTCCACAGCGTCTGGCCCCGCACTCCCCACCCCTCCAGCAGGGCGTTGGCGGCGAGGAAGCCGCTCGTGGCCGCCCGTTCCATGAGCGCCACGGGCAGGCCGGTGCGGACCAGGTCGCCAGCCAGGACCAGTCGGGGGTGCGGGGTGCGGACGGTGGGGCGGTCGGCGTAGCCGCCCACCGGGAACAGGGGGCAGTCCTCACGCCACTCGTGGCGGGTGTCGACCACCGTGGCCGTGCTGGTCTCCGGGTAGACGCGGCGCAGTTGGTCGAGGAGGCACTTCTCCTCGACGTCCCGGGCGGCTCCCGGCGGTACGGCGTAGGCGTGCAGCTCGACGACGGAACCACCGGTGCGCGCGCTCCAGCGTGCCGCCTCGTCCTCGTAGCGTTCCAGCACGCTGATGTTGTCGAGGCCGCCGAAACCGCTGGTTCCGAGGAATCCGGGCCGGTCGGGTGCGACGGGCCGGTCCAGCCACACCCGGCTCACCAGGAAGGGCGGGGCGGTACGCAGCCGTCCGATCCGCTCGCGCCAGGGCGCGTCGCCCAGGTGCCGGCAGCGATCGACCAGCGAGCGCAGCCCCGCGCCGTCCAGGGCGAGGACGACCCCGTCGTGACGGCGCTCGTCCCCTTCGGAGGAGACCACGAAACCGCCGTCGGGAGTGGGCGCGACGTGCTCGACGGCCGTGCCGGTGCGCACCTGCGCGCGGTGCCGGGCCAGATAGCCGGTGAGCGGGTCCCACAGGGCGGCCGGAAAGGGGGCACGGGGCACGTCGAACAGCAGACCCTCGGCGGAGCCGAGGAAGTAGATGTGGAACATCAGCGCCATCTCCGCCGCCGACAGCTCACGCGGATCGGCGAAGAAGCTCCGGGAGAACACCTCGAAGGCCAGGTGCCGGGCGTCTTCGGGGAAGCCCACGAGGTCCAGGAAGTCGTGGGCGCTGGTGCCGTCCAGCCGATCGTACACCTCCGGCACGCGCACGTCGAGCAGGGGCAGGGCCGCCCGCGGGTTCATGGCGCGCAGGTCCGCGAGGCGGAAGGAGGGGCTGAGTGCGGCGAAGCCGAGCGCGCTCAGCGGCGGGGTGCGCGGGACGTGCCGGAAACTGTCGCGCAGGCCGCCGGCGTGCAGCAGCGGGTAGTCCGGAAGGCCGGTGAACCGCTCCAGGCCGGGGTCGGTCCTGCGCAGCAGTCCGCGCAGGTTGTAGTACTGGCGGAAGAACGCGTGGAAGCCGCGGCTCATGGTCACCGTGGTGCCGTCGCGCAGCTCGGTCGGCCAGCCGCCGACCCGCCCGCCGAGGTACGGCAGTTTCTCGTACACGGTGACGGCCACCCCGCGCTCGGCGAGCGCGGTGGCGGCGGCCAGGCCGGCGATGCCCGCGCCGACCACCGCCACCGACGGCGGGCTTCCCTGCACCCTGGGGGCGCCGGGCCGGGCCGGCAGGATGCGGGCCCGCCGGTCGCGTCCCCGGCGCGCGGCGCTCCGGTGTGCCGTCCTCATGCGTCCTCCCGGTGGCCGCGCGCCCGGCGGGCGACGAAGGTGTGGGTGATGCCCGTCTGCCAGCCCGGCAACGGCAGGGCGCGTACGTGGTCGAAGCCGACCGCGCCGAGCCGCCGTGCGAAGCGCCCTGCGGTGTCGAACTCCACCACGCTGCGCCACAGGTGCCGGTACAGCGGCCCGTCCCCCAGCAGGGTTGCCACGGGCTGCACGACACCCCGGCACACCAGCGTCCACACCGCGCGGTCGGCGCGCCGCCCGCGCAGGGCGTACTCGTGCACGGCGAGCCGCCCGCCCGGCCGCAGCAGCCCGTGCACCGCGGCGAGGACGGCGTCGGGATCGGTGACGTTGCGCAGGAGGTAGGCCGCGAACACCGCGTCGAAGGGGCCGCGCACCCCGGCCTCGGACAGCCGCTCGGCGGGGGCGTGCACGAAGGTCACCCCGTCCGCCCACGGTTTGGCCGCGGCCCGCCGGAGCATTCCGGCCGAGGCGTCCACGGCCGTGACGTCGGCGGCGGGCAGGACGGAGCGCAGCGCGGCGGTGGAGGCGCCGGTACCGCAGCCGAGGTCGAGCAGGCGCAGTCCCTGCCCCCGCCCGGGCAGGCCGAGCCGGCGCACCGAGCGGCGCAGGTGGGCGTGGTAGCCGGGGTTGACGGCCACGAGCGTGTCGTAGCTGCGGGAGGCGTGGTCGAAGGCGGCGGCGAGGCGTTCGTCGCGCAACAGCGTCATGCGGTCTCCATCGGGGTGAGCGGGGGCGGGCGGGGCCGGCGGGGGGTCGGGCGGGGTCCGGCGCGGGAAGCGGCGGGGAAGCGGACGGGGTCCGGCGGGTGCGGCTGGGGCCTGTTGCGGGGTGGCGTCGTCGTCCGAGGGCGGTCGCGCGGCGTCCGGTGCGTGCTCTCGGCGTGCCGTCCGGAAGCCCTCGTACGGGGCCGTACCCGGGCTTTCGGGCGGTGCGGCGAGTGGGGGTCCCCCTCTGGGGGAGCGTGCCGCGTCGCGCGGCAGCCGCCACGGTCGCACCAGGCCCTAGGCGGGCGGCGGATGCGGCTCGGTGAAGGAAGGTGCCGGCGGATGCGGCGGCGCGGGCGGGTCGAACGGACGGCGGGGCAGACGGGGCAGCTCCAGGGCGGAGCGCAGCATCGGGCCGACGGGCGCGTGCAGGCCGACCCAGAGGTCCTCGTGCAGGCGGGTGCCTCCGTCGAGGAAGCGCAGCAGCCGTGCCATGGGCACGCGGGCGAACAACCGGCCGAACAGTTCCGGGCCGTCGGCCCGGCCGCTGTCCAGGGCGCGCAGCAGGACGGCGTCCATGGCGCGGGAGCGCGCCGAGTGCGCGGCGGGCGGCACCGGGCGGCGGCCGCGGCGCAGTGCCTCGGCGACGGCACTCGTCTGGCGCTGCAGTCCGGCGAAGGTGTAGCCGGTGGCGGGGCGGGTCGCGCCGCCGGCGGCGCCGATGCGGAAGACCGAGGCTCCGCTCTGCCGCGGGATCGGCGCGTCGGTCATCGGGATGACGCCGGTCTCGGTGGCCAGGACCTGCCGTTCACCGAGTCGCAGTACCTCGTCGGCGTAGTGCCGTACGGCGGCCTCGTAGCGCTCCGGCGTGAGGACGTGCCGGGAGAACTCGGTGTACTCCACCAGCGCCTCGCACGGCCCGGTCGGTAGGACGTAGCCGAAGGACAGGCCGTGGTCGGGCTGCGGGGTGCGGAAGTCCATCAGCTCCACGACGGCCGGGTCGAAGACGGGCCGGGCGGTGCGCACGAACCAGCCGTGGAAGTGCTGGAGCAAAGTGGTGCGTGCGGCCGGCAGGCTGCCCGGCGGCCGGGAGTCGAGGACCCACCGAGCACTGAGCAGCCGCGCCCGGCCGTCGGCGTCCCTCAGGTGGAGGTACGCGCCACCGGGCACGTCCTCCACCGCTTCGACGGTCGCTTCCAGGCGCCGGACGTTGGAGCTGCGGGCCAGGTCCCGGGAGACGAGGCGCTCGAAGTCGCCGGAGCGGATCATGCGGTAGCGAAGCGGGGCGATTCCCCCCTCCACCGGGGCGCCGGTGCGCGGGCGTACCCGCAGCCGCTGCCACTCGGCCCGCACCGCCGCGTCGAACCGACCGGGTCCCGCCGCCCAGTAGCACCAGGTCCGGGGTGGCGGCCGCAGCGGTCCGGGCGGCGCGTCGACCAGCACCACGGACGGTGTCCGCAGGCCTGGCACGCTCCCGGTGAGCCGGTGGGCCAGCGACAGCCCGGCGGCGCCCGCACCCACGACGGCCACGTCCGTCTCCGGCACGGCCTCTCCCTTCCTCGGTGTTCCGATCCGCTCCGCGTGCGACTCGCGGCGGCGGGTCGTACGGCGGTGCCGGCCTCCGGGCGGGCGCTCGGGGGCCACGGCGCCCGCTCTCGGATGCCCCGGCCTGGTCTTCCGGATTGTGTACCCCGGCGGATGCAGGCACCTCCCCGACGGCGAGCGGCCGAACGCCGGAGACGGCACGGTGGAGGGGGCGAAACCGGTGGCCGCCGCGATCGCGTGCCACGTGCGCGCATCCGTCGGTGCCGCCCGCGCCGAAGCAGACGGGTGACGGGAACGACGGACACAGACACGACGGAGGGAACCGGGATGCGTCCCACGCACGCGAAGGACCACCCTGCGAGCGCGCCGCGGCCGATCGCGGCCGCGCCCCAGGCGTCGCTTCCGCGCAGGGCGGTGGCCGACGACGGACAGGGACCCGGCAGGACCGAGGCATGCCCGGTGGCGAGCGGACCGCTTCCCGCCGGGTCCGCCGAGGTGCGCGAGGTCGACGCCGATGTGCCCGGCGCCGTGGGCCGGATGCTCGACCACGTGCTGGCCGAGCGCCTGCGCCGCGCCCGGCTGGCGGATCCCCTGTTCGCCGGGGAACTGGCCGAACGAGTGACGCGCTTCACTCTTCAGGGCGGCAAGCGTACGCGCGCGCAGTTGGTGTGGTGGGCCTCGCGGGCCTGCGCCGGCCGGGACCATACGGCCGCGGCGGCGGCCCTGCACATCGCGGCCGCCCTGGAACTGCTCCAGACATGCGCGCTCGTCCACGACGACGTGATGGACCGGGCCTCGCTGCGGCGTGGCCGGCCCGCGCTGCACACGGACCTGACGGACGGGTACGCCGGCCTGGTGGGGCCCGAGCAAGCGGAGCGGTTCGGGCAGTCGGCGGCGGTTCTCGCCGGGGACCTGGCGCTGGCCTGGGCCGACGACCTGGTGGCGGAGACACCGCTGGCTCCCTGGACCGGGGTGGTGGTGCGGCGGCTGTGGAGCGACATGCGCACGGAGATGGTGGCGGGCCAGTACCTGGACGTACAGGGCCAGATCACCGCGGCACGGTCCCTGCCCCGCGCACTGCGCGCCGCCTGTCTGAAGAGTGCCCTGTACTCGGTGGAGCGGCCCCTCGCCCTGGGGGCCACCGCGGCGGGCGCGGACGATCTGACGCTACGTCGGCTGTGCGACGCCGGACGCTGTGTCGGCATGGCGTTCCAGCTGCGCGACGACCTCGACGACGTCTTCGGCGACCCGCTGGAGACCGGCAAGGCGTGCGGCGGCGACATCCGGGAGGGCAAACCCACCTATCTGGTCGCCGTCGCCCGCGCCCGGGCCGAGGCGGCCGGCCACGGCGCCGCACTGGGCGTCCTGGACCGGTGGCTCGGTGACGCGTCCCTCACCGGACGCGGTCTGGACGAGGTACGGGACGTGCTGGTCGCGACAGGGGCGCGCGCCACGGTGGAAAGCAAGATCGACCGGCTCACCGCGCAGGGGCTGCGGCACTTCGACGGCGCCCTGCTCGACCCGGAAGGCGCCGAGCCGCTGCGCGGTCTGCTGATCGCGGCGGCCGGGGCGCGGCCGGCCGGAGGCGGACCAGGAGGAGCGGCACCAGGAGGATTCGGACCAGGAGGAGTCGGACCAGGAGGAGTCGGACCAGGAGGAGTCGGGCCGGGCGGGGCACCGCCGGGCGGGGATGCCGTCGTACGGCTGCGGTCCGCGCACGGTCCGTACGCCTCCGGTGCCCGCGGCGGTGCGGGGAGCGGCCGGTGACCCGCACCCTGCCCGGTCCCACGGACCACGTGGTGGTCGTCGGCGCGGGACTCGCCGGGCTGTCGGCGGCGTTGCACCTGCTGGGTGCCGGACGCCGGGTCACCGTCGTCGAGCGCGAGCGGCTGCCGGGCGGCCGGGCCGGACGCCTCGACCTGGCCGGCTACCGGATCGACACCGGACCCACCGTGCTGACCATGCCGGAGCTGGCCGACGAGGCGTTCGCCGCCGTCGGCGACAGCCTGTACGAGCGAGTCGAGCTGATCCCCCTGCACCCGGCCTACCGGGCCTGCTTCGCGGACGGCAGCAGCCTCGACGTGCACACCGGCGCGGACGCGATGGCCGCGGAGGTGGAACGGTTCGCCGGGGCGGCCGAGGCGGCGGGCTACCGGCGGCTGCGCGACTGGCTTCAGCGGCTGTACCGGGCCCAGATGCGCCGGTTCATCGACGCCAACTTCGACTCACCGCTCGGCCTGCTCAACGGCGATCTCGCCCGGCTGGCGGCGCTCGGCGGCTTCGGCCGCCTGGACGCCCGGATCGGCCGTTTCCTGAGCGACGAGCGGCTGCGCCGGGTGTTCTCCTTCCAGGCCCTGTACGCGGGTGTGCCTCCGGAGCGGGCGCTGGCCGCCTACGCGGTCATCGCCTACATGGACACCGTCGCCGGCGTGTACTTCCCCCGAGGCGGCATGCACGCGCTGCCGCGGGCGATGGCGGAGGCGGCCGCCGCGGCAGGCGCCGATCTGCGGTTCGGGCAGCGGGTGACCCGCCTGGAGCGGTCGGGCGAGCGCATCACGGCCGTCGTCTGCGACACCGGCCGCATCCCGTGCGACGCGGTCGTCCTCACTCCGGACCTGCCCGTCTCCTATCGGCTGCTCGGCCGCCGGCCGCGCAGACCGCTGGGACTGCGCCACTCCCCCTCCGCGGTCGTGCTGCACGCCGGCACGGACCGCACCTGGCCCCATCTCGCCCACCACACGATCTCGTTCGGCGCGGCGTGGCGCACCACGTTCGACGAACTGACCCGCGGCGGACGGCTGATGAGCGATCCGTCGCTGCTCGTCACCCGCCCCACCACCACCGATCCCGGCCTCGCGCCGCCGGGCCACCACCTGCACTACATCCTCGCCCCCTGCCCCAACACCGACATCGGCCCGGACGCGGCGGCCTGGTCCGACCTCGGCCCGCGCTACCGGGACACGCTGCTGCGGGAGCTGGAGCGGCGCGGACTGGACGGCATCGAAGCCGCCATCGAGGAGGAGTGCCTGATCACCCCGGCCGACTGGCACGCCCAGGGGCACGCCGCCGGTACTCCGTTCTCGGCCGCGCACACCTTCGCGCAGACCGGGCCGTTCCGGCCGCGCAACGTGGTGCGCGGCACCGAGAACGCGGTCCTGGCCGGCTGCGGGACCACGCCCGGCGTGGGCGTGCCGACCGTGCTGCTGTCGGGGAAGCTGGCCGCGGCCCGGGTCACGGGCGTACCCGGCCGCGGAAGCACCCGTGCGCGCCCCTCCGCGACCGCCGCCACCGGCCGGACCAGAGCCCCGGCCCCGACCACCGCCACCACCACCGGCCGGACCGGAGCCCCGGCCCCCTCCGGCTCCGCGCTCCCGTCCGTGTTCCCGGCCGCCGGCCGGCAGTCCGCGGCCGTCCACCCGCTCCCTGAGGCACACCGCGACCGCCTCGCCGCACCGCTGGAGTCGCCGGCCTCCTCGCCGGACTCCCCGGCCGGCTCCTCAGCCCGCCCCCCGGCCGCCGCACAGCAACCTCCGCTGCCGCAAAGCCCTCCTGCCGACCCGACGGCCCCCGCGACCGAAGGCAGGACACGATGACCGACCGAGAGCTGGACGCGGCGGGGATCACCGATGCGGCGCTGCGCGCGGCCTACCGCCACTGCCGCGCCCTCAACGCCCGGCACGGCAGGACCTACTTCCTCGCCACCCGGCTGCTGCCCGTCGAGCGGCGGCCCGCGGTGCACGCCCTGTACGGCTTCGCCCGCTGGGCCGACGACATCGTCGACTGCCTCGACCCCGGGGCCGGACCGGATGTGCGGGTGCGGGCGCTGACCCGGCTCCAGGAGGAACTGGAGGAGGGGCTGCGGCAGGGCGGCGGCGACGAGCCGGTGGTGCGCGCGCTCGCCGACACCGCCCGCCGCTACGCCATCGACCACACCCACTTCCGGGACTTCATGACCGCGATGCGCTCCGACCTGGTCGTGACGGCCTACCCCAGCTACGCCGACCTGCGCGCGTACATGCACGGCTCGGCCGCGGTGATCGGGCTGCAGATGCTGCCCGTCCTGGGCACGGTGGTGCCGCGGGAGGAGGCCGCGCCGTACGCCGCGGCGCTCGGTGTCGCCTTCCAGCTGAGCAACTTCCTGCGGGACGTCGGCGAGGACCTGGACCGCGGGCGCGTCTACCTGCCCGCCGACCTGCTCGCCGGTCACGGGGTGGACCGGGAGCTGCTGGCCTGGAGCCGCGAGACGGGCCGCCCGGACGGCAGGATCACCGCCGCGCTCAGGGAGTTCGAGGCGCTGACCCGCGGCGTGTACCGGGCGGCGGTGCCCGGTGTCGAACTGCTCGATCCGGTGGCACGGCCCTGCATCCGCACCGCGGCCGTCCTGTACGGCGGCATCCTGGACGCGGTGGCCCGCGACGGCTACACCGTGCTGCACCGGCGGTCGGTGGTGCCGCGGCGGCGCAGGGCGGTGGTCGCCGCCGACGGGCTGGTCCGGGTGGCGGCGGCCCGGCTGCGCGCACGGCCGGTTCCCGGACACCGGCCGCCGCCCCCTGCTCCCCGCTCCCTGCCCGCGGCAGTGCCCTCGCCGACGGCGGCCGTCCGCTCCACCGAGGAGGTCGCGTGAACCGCCGCCGCCTGCCGCTGTCGCTGCGCCGGTCCGCCGTGTCCTGGGAGCGTCAGCGGCCCACCTGGCAGCAGGCGCGGCCCGGGCTGATCGCCGGGGCGCTGAAACGGGCGCAGGCCCGCCCGTCCGGGAACTGGTACGTCGTCGGCGCCTCCCGCGCCCTGCGGGGCGACGGAAAGCTGGCGCGAACCGTGGCGGGGCAGGAGGTCGTGGTGTGGCGGGGCCCCGACGGGCGCCCCGTCGGCGGACCGGGGATCTGCCCGCACCTGGGAGCACCCCTGCGGGACAGTCCGGTGCGCTGCGGCACGCTCGTGTGCCACTGGCACGGACTGGCCCTGGACGGCGGTCCGTACGCGGGCTGGTCGCCGCTGCCGGTGCACGACGACGGGGTGCTGGTGTGGACACGGCTGGACGCGGTGGGCGGCGAGGAGCCGCTCGACGCACCGGTCGTACCGCGGCGGCCCGAGCCCGCGCGCGCCCTGACGGCCGTGTACACCGCAGTGGGTGTCTGCGAGCCCGAGGACGTGGTGGCCAACCGGCTCGATCCCTGGCACGGGGCGTGGTTCCACCCCTACTCGTTCGTCGACCTGACCGTGGTGGACGCACCCGGCGGGCCGCCCGGCGCGGTGGACGACGGCCCGGACGCGCTGACCGTCGACGTGTCCTTCAAGGTGGCGGGCCGGCTGGTGGTGCCGGTCCGCGCCGTCTTCACCGCGCCCGAGCCCCGCACGGTCGTCATGCACATCACCGAGGGCGAGGGCGCGGGCTCCGTCGTGGAGACGCATGCCACGCCGCTCGGCACGGACGGGGCGGGGCGGCCGCGCACCGCCGTCGTCGAGGCGGTGCTCGCCGCCTCGCACCGTCCGGGCTTCGCGGCCGCCCGCCGGGCCGCACCGCTGCTGCGTCCCCTGGTGCGCGCCGCGGCCGGGCGGCTGTGGCGGGACGACCTGGCCTACGCCGAGCGCCGCTGGCAACTGCGGTCGACGGGCCGCTTCCCGGGCTGAGCGGCGACGGGGCGGCGAACTTCGCACGAGGAGGGCGGACATGGGTGAGTACCGGACACCGCGGCGGTGGCCCCATGCCGTCGAAGCCCTCACTCCCGTGCCCCCACGCCGCCTGCGGCGCGTGGTGTTCCGGCAGTTCTGGCGTGACCTGGTGTTCCTGCACTGGGAGGCCGACCCCTTCGAGGTCGCCCGCCTGCTGCCGCCCGGAACCGTGCCGGACCTGTTCCGCGAGCGGGCCTACGCGGGGCTGGTCTTCTTCCGCATGCAGGACCTGGCCGTGGGCCCTGCACCCCCGCTGCCCTGGCTCGGCACGTTCGACGAGGTCAACGTGCGCCTGTACAGCAGGGACGCGCTGGGGCGGCGCGGCGTGGTCTTCCGCTCGCTGGACTGCGACCGGCTGCTGCCCGTGCTGGCCGCGCGGGCGGGCTTCGGGCTGCCCTACCGCTGGTCCCGTATCACCCGGCAGTGGCACGGGAGGCGCCTGCTGTACCGCACCCGGGGCCGCCTGCGGAGCGGTCCCGACGGCCATGTGTGGACACACACCGGTGACGAGGCGGTCGCGCCCCGGCCCCTGGACGAGTTCCTGACCTACCGCTGGGGGCTGCACGAGCACGGGTGGACGCGGACCTACTACCTGCCGAACGCACACCCGAGGTGGACCTTCCGGCGTTGCGATCTGCTCGACTGGGACGCGGCGCAACTGCTGGCGGCGGCGGGAGTGCGGCCCTTGCGCGCGGACCCCGACAGCGTGCTGTACGCCCCAGGGGTCCCGGTGCGGTTCGGTCCGCCGGTGCCGCTGCCGCCTCAGCCACCCCCGTCGCGTCCGCCGGCAGCGGCCTGACCACGACGCCGGCGCGGCGAGGCCGGTGAGCGTCGGGTTCGGCGGGCGATCGAGGCGTTCAGGGCGGTGGCTGCCCAGGGCGGTGGTTGCCAGGGCGGCTTGCGCAGCCCGACGTATCAGGCGCAGCCCGGCGTATCAGGCCCGGCCCGGGTCCACGGCGCCGGCCCCGGTGACGGCGGGCGGCAGCCACCGCCGCCGCGGCCATCGGCTTCATGCTTCCCGGTTGCCCGGTCCACAGGGGGCTGCAACCGTTTGCCGCATCACGGCAGAAATGAGGGCAGAAACGGCAGGCCGGCAAGCGCCGCCCGCCACGGCCCACCGAGGAGGACCTGGTATGCGACTCCGTGACGAGCTTCCCGTGGATCACAAGCTGGCCACCGTCTACCGGTACGGCGCAGCGCTGTGCGGTGTGATCCTGCTGGTGTTCGGCGCGCTCGGCTTCGCCGGACGGCTCAGTCCCTTCGACACGAAAGGCACCCACATCGCCGGCCTGAGCACCAACGGCCTGCTGAGTCTGGTCTCCGTCGTGTTCGGACTCGCATTGGTGGCAGGGGGTGTGGTGGGCGGGAACCTCGCCTCGACCCTCAACATGTGCGTCGGGAGTCTGTTCCTGGTCAGCGGCTTCGCCCACCTGTTCGTCCTGGACCGGCCCACGAACATCCTGGACTTCGGGATCTCCAACGTCCTGTTCTCCTTCGTCATGGGTCTGCTGATCCTGACCTTCGGCATGTACGGCCGTGTCTCGGGCGGGCTGGCGCACGACAACCCGTACTGGCGCCGCCGGCACCCACGCGAGGCGGCCCGGGAGGCGCTGGCCGCACGCTGCGGCACCCAGCAGGCGGCTCTTGTCGCGCCCGTGTCCGCCGACCGGACCGGCCCCCTCGGCTCCCGGCCCCCGGCCTGACCGCGCTCCCGGCCCCCGGTCTGACCGCACCCGCCACCGGCCGGGGCGCGGGGTGCCTTTCCCGCCCGGCCGAAAGAGGGCCGGACGCCGCGACCGCGCCGCGTCCGGCGCTCAGCCTCGGCCCGGGAGGTCCTCCAGCACCTCCCGGGCCGCTCGTGCGCCGCAGGCCAGCGCGCCCTGGACGGAACCCGTGCCGCGGTGATCCCCACAGACGTACCGGCCGGGCCCGGTGCGGCAGGATCGGGTCAACGGCCAGGGCGCCGGCATGGCGGGCAGCGCGTCCTCGACGGTGCGCGCGACCAGCAGGTCCCAGGCGGTGGCATCGGTGCCGTACATCTCGGACAGGGCCGTGACGACGGCCGCACGCACGGGCTCGGTGTCGCCGCCCAGCACCGAGGTGGCGACGAGTGCGCTGCCGCGCGGCGCGTACTCGGGCGCGACGTCGCTGAGGACGCAGGTGTTCAGTACGCGGCGGCGGGTGTCGACCAGCAGGACGGGGCGGCCCAGAGGGGAGCGCGGGGCGACGTGGCAGTACGTGGTGACGGTGCGGTGGGCGGGGACGTCCAGGCCGGGCAGCAGCCGTGCGGCGGCGCGGGCACCGGTCGCCACGACGACGGCGCGCGCCGGCAGCTCCGTACCGTCCGCCGTGGCCACGCCCTGGTCGGTGAGGCGTGACACGGGTGTGGAGAGCCGTACGGTGCCTTCGGGCAGGGCCGCGGCCAGGGCTCGGGGAACCGCCTGAACGCCGAAGGCGGGCAGACACAGCGCGCCGCGCAGCATGGTGCGCCAGACGAGGTGGAACACCCGGCTGGAGGTCTCCAGGGAGTCCTCCAGGAAGACTCCGGAGAGAAACGGCCGGAAGAAGCGCTCCACGAACTGGTCGGAGAAGCCGGCGTCGGCCAGGGCGGTGCGGGTGGTGTGCTCGGGCGCGCGCTTGAGTGCGCGGGCCGGGGCGAGGGCATCGCGGGCGCCGAGCGCGGCCAGCGCCACCAGGTCGCGTGGCCGGGCGAGCCGCCCGGCCAGCAGCGACGCCACCGCGTCGGGGCGGTGGCGCGGATCGGCCAGCAGCACGCGCCGGTCACCGGTGTGCACCAGGACACCCGGCAGGAAGGGGCGCGGGTCGAGGAACCGGGCGGGCAGCCGGCGGCGCAGCTGCGGGTAGGCCGGGTTGACGACCTGGAAACCGCGGTCCACCGTGAAGCCGTCCAGGCGGTCGGTCCGCATCCGCCCGCCCACCGCGTCGCCCGCCTCCAGCACCGTGACGCCGAGCCCGGCGACGGCCAGATCGCGGGCGCACGCGAGCCCGGCGACCCCGGCACCCACCACGACGACGTCCGCGACCCCGGATCCACCTGCCACGGCCACCACCTCTCCTCGCTCCTCAGGAGCCGTTCGCCGAGTGGCGACGGCCGCACGACGCCGGGCGCGCTTCCTCGCGGCCCCGGTGACGCGAAGGTGCGCCACCCCCCGCACCACCCGGCGCGGAGGCGGCCCGTGCCCGGTCAGGGGTCCGGTCGGCTCGGTCGGACGGTGCGGGGACGCACCGGGTTCCGCACGGCCCGTCCCCCGGTTGAGGACGCCACTCCTCGCCGGGTGCCCGGCGTTTTCCCGAGGTACTTCCCCGCCGGCCGCCGCCGCGGATGCGCGGGCACCCGAACGGGGGACTTCCGGCGGCCCGCCGCATCCGGCACCGGCCGACGGGGCGAAACCATCCGAGAGCGCCCCCACCGGAAGCGGAAGTGAGCCCCATGCAGACCTCGGTCGTCCTGTTCACCTGCGATCTGCGCCTGTCGGACCACCCGCCGCTGCGCGCGGCCCTGCACGGCGGAGGCCGGGTGGTACCGCTGTTCGTGCGTGACCCGGCCGTCGACGGAGCGGGCTTCGCCGCGCCGAACCGGCTCGCGTTCCTCGCCGACTGCCTGCGGGACCTGGACGCCAGGCTGCGGGAGCGGGGCGGCCGGCTGGTGCTGCGCGAGGGCGACACGGTCACGGAGGTGTGCCGGGTGGCCGCCGAGGCGGACGCCGACGAGGTGCACATGGCAGGTGACGTGAGCGCCTTCGCCCACACGCGCGAACGGCGGCTGCGCCGGGCGCTGGAGGCCGACGGGCGGCGCCTGTACGTGCATGACACGGTGGGCACGGCCGTGGCGCCGGGTGCGGTGACCCCGGCCTCCTCCGACCACTTCGCGGTGTTCACCCCGTACTACCGGCGCTGGTCCGCGCAGGGTCTGCGGGACGCGCTGGACGCGCCGGGCGCGGTCACCGTGCCGGAGGGGCTGGGTTCCGCCCCGCTGCCGGAGCGCGGCGCCGTGAACGGGGTGTCGCCCGGGCTGTGCGCGGGCGGTGAGACGGAGGGGCGGCGCAGGCTCACCGCGTGGCTGCGCTCCGGCGTGGCCGCGTACGAGGAACGCCACGACGACCTGGCGGGCGACGCCACCTCCCGGCTCTCCCCCCACCTGCACTTCGGCACCCTGTCACCGGTCGAGGTGGTGCACCGGGTCCGCAGGGGCGGCGGCGCGGGCGCGGAGGCGTTCGTACGGCAGATCGCCTGGCGCGACTTCAACCGCCAGGTGCTCGCCGCGCGTCCCGACGCCGCCGCACGCGACTACCGCACCCACCGCGACCGGTGGCGCGGTGGGAAGGACGCGGAAGCGGACGCGGAGGCGTGGCGGGAGGGCCGCACCGGTTATCCGATCGTCGACGCGGCGATGCGCCAGCTGCGCCACGAGGGCTGGATGCACAACCGGGGCCGGCTGCTGGCCGCCAGCTTCCTCGCCAAGACGCTGTACGTCGACTGGCGGGTGGGCGCCCGGCACTTCCTGGACCTGCTGGTCGACGGCGACATGGCGAACAACCAGCTGAACTGGCAGTGGATGGCCGGCACCGGCACCGACACCCGGCCCAACCGGGTGCTCAACCCCGTCACCCAGGGCAGGCGGTACGACCCGGACGGAGCATATGTGCGGCGCTGGGTGGCGGAACTGGCGGACGTCAGGACGGCCGGGGTGCACGAGCCGTGGAAGCTTCCGGCGCAGGAGCGCGCGAGCACCGGTTACCCCGAGCGGGTGGTGTCCCTGGCTGAGGGCCTGGACCGCTTCAAGCGGGCCCGGGGGCGTGTCTGAGGGCCGCGGCCGGAGGACGCCCGCCGGGCCCGCCCGCCACCCCACGCGCGCCGGCCACCGCACGCGAACCCTGGAACGTGCGACCCACGCCCCGTTCCGCACGGAAGGTGCCTTTCCCATGACCACCCCGCACTGGATCTTCGGCGACCAGCTCGGCCCGCACTTCCTCACGCCGGCCGGCGCGAACGGGCCCGACCGCGGGGCGCCCGTGGTGATGATCGAGGCCAGGTCGGTCTTCCGGCGGCGCCGCTTCCACCGTGCCAAGGCGCACCTGGTGCTCTCCGCGATGCGGCACCGCGCGGCGGAACTGGGCGGGCGGGTGACGTACGTCCGGGCCGAGACCTACCGTGAGGGCCTGCGCCGCGCCGTGAGCGGCGCGCCGGTCACGGTCTGCCACCCCACCTCCTACGCCGCGCTCCGGCTGGTGCGCTCCCTGCCCGGGGTGCGGGTGCTGCCCGCCCGGGGCTTCCTGGTGGCGCGCGAGGATTTCACCGGCTGGGCCGAGGGGCGCGGTGGGCGGCGGCTGCTCCAGGAGGACTTCTACCGATGGGTGCGCCGGGAGCACGACCTGCTGATGGAGGGCGGCCACCCGGCCGGCGGCCGGTTCAACCACGACCACGCCAACCGCGAGCCCCCGCCGAAGGGGGACCGTGAGCTCGACGTGCCGGGTCCGTACCGGCCGCGGGAGGACGACGTCGACGCCGAGGTACGCGAGGACCTCGACCGGTGGGAACGCGAGGACGGCGTGCGGTTCGTCGGCCGGGACGGCCCCCGCCGCTTCCCCGCCACCCGGCGGGAGGCGCTGTCGGCCCTGCGCCGTTTCACGGAACACCGGCTGGCGTCCTTCGGACCGTACGAGGACGCGATGCTCGCCGGTGATCCGGTGCTGAGCCACAGCCTGCTGTCGTCCTCGCTGAACCTGGGGCTGCTGCACCCGGCGGAGTGCGTGGAGCGAGCCGAGCGGGCCTGGCGGGCGGGCGCCGTCCCGGTGAACAGCGCGGAGGGCTTCGTTCGTCAGGTCGCGGGCTGGCGGGAGTACGTCTGGCACCTGTACTGGCACTTCGGCGAGGACTACCGGCACGGCAACGCGCTCGGGCACACGGAGAGGCTGCCGGAGTACTTCACCGAACTGGACGCGGACGCGCTCACCGCGCGCTGCCTGGCCACCGTGCTCGCCCAGGTGCGCGACACCGGGTGGACGCACCACATCCCCCGGCTGATGGTGCTGGGCAGCCACGCCCTGCAGCGCGGCTGGGACCCGGCCGCGGTAACCGACTGGTTCCACCGCTGCTTCGTCGACGGCTACGACTGGGTGATGGTGCCGAACGTGGTCGGCATGTCCCAGTACGCGGACGGCGGCCGGATGACCACCAAGCCGTACACGTCGGGCGGCGCCTACATCCACCGGATGAGCGACCTGTGCGACGGCTGCGCCTACCGGCCCACCGAGCGCACCGGTCCGCGCGCCTGCCCCTTCACCGCCGGGTACTGGGACTTCCTGAACCGCCACCGGCGGCTGCTGTCCGGCAACGCCCGCATGCGGCGCGCGGTTCAGGGCCTGGACCGGCTCGGCGACCTCGACGATGTGCTGCGGCAGGAGCGGCGGCGCGCGGGCGATGCGCCGTGACAGGGCGCGGGCACCCGACGGCTCGGGCAGCGCGGCACGCACGGCAGCCCGCGGTGAGTGGACGGGAACACGTCCGCGGGCTCATCCTGCGGCGCACAGGGCGCGCAGCGCCTCCACCGCCTGTGCCAGTCCGGCCGGCTTGAGCACTCCGGCGGGCTGGGACCGGCTCCAGCCGGGGCCGCCCAGCAGCACCGCCGGACCGCGCCGCGTCCCCTTCATCCCCCAGCGCTGCCCGGCGACGTGCCGGACCAGGGCCGGGGCCGCCCGTGCGCTCTCCTGGGCCCAGAGCACGACCGCGACCGGGCCGAGCCGGCGCACCGCCGCGTCCAGCGCCTCGACGGGCACCGCGGCGCCCAGCATGCGCACCGGCAGGCCCTCGCGACCGAGCGCCGCGTGCAGCGCCTCCAGGGGCAGGGTGTGCTGCTCCCCGGGCACACAGGCCAGGAGGACGCAGCCGGGCGCGGGCGGGACCACGGGGACGGCGGGCGGCGCACTGCGGCGCAGCACGGTGGAGACGTGCCAGGCGAGCAGGTGTTCCACTTCCACGTACTGGTCCTCGGAGGACGCCCAGCGGCGTCCCACGGCGTGCAGGGTGGGAACCATCACCTCCTGCCAGGCGACCACGACGCCGTAGCGCTCGACTGCGGCGGTGAGCTGCTTTTCGAGCGCGGGGGCGTCCAGTCGTACGGCGGCGCGGGCCAGGCCGCGGCATTCCTGACGCACGTCTCCGAGAGGCAGCGCGCCGGCAGCCCGCGACCGGCCCGCGGGCGGGGGCGTCGCAGCGGCGGCGGCCTCCGCCGCGGGAGGCCGGCCGGCGGCGACCGTACGGGCGGCACGGGCGGCGTCGGCCGGCGGGATACCGGTCGCCGCCAGCCGGCACATCTCCTCGACCGTGGCCACGTCCGCCGCCGTCCAGCGCCGGTGGCCGCCCTCGGTGCGCGCGGTCGGCCCGATGCCGTAGCGGCGGTCCCACGAGCGCAGGGTCATGGGCGACACGCCGAGACGGCGGGCCAGCACGCCCGTGGTCAGTCCGGCGCCGCCCGGTACGGCGGGCGGCTCGGACCGAGGCTGCTCAGTCGAGTTCGCGGCGGTCATGTGTCTCTCTCCCCGGCGTGGTTCGGGCGCACCGGAGCAGGGTCCCCTTCGGTCGGCCGGTGCGCGAACCGTCCGGTCAGCGTGCTCGCTCCGTGACCTCGGCGTCCAGGCTCCGGCCCAGGCGCAGCAGACCGCGCCGGGCGTGGCTCTTGACCGTACCCAGCGGCCAGCCGGTGACGTGGGCGATCTGCGTCTGCGTCAGGTCACCGTAGAACGTCAGGCACAGGACCCGTCGCTGGGCCTCGGGAAGGCGGCGCAGCTCCCGGGTGACGTCCACTCGGTTCAGGACCGCGTCCTGCGTGTACGACGGATCCGGCGGGCGGGTCGACTCGTGCGCTGCCGCCGCCGCGGCAACGACGTCCGTGCGCCGGGTACGGGCGGACAGCGCGTCGGCGATCTTGCGTCGGGCGATGCCCACGAGCCAGGCGGGCAGCGGCCCACGGCCCGGACGGTAGCCGTGGCGGCCGCGCCAGGCGGCGAGGAACACCGTCTGCGTGACGTCCTCGGCCTCCGCGCCGTCGCCCAGCGACTTCCGCGCCAGGGACAGGACGAGGGGCGCCCAGCGACGGTAGACCGCCTCCAGGCCGCCCTCGTCCCCGGCCGCAAAACGCAGGGCCAGATCGTCGTCCGGGTCCGCCATGGGCCTGGGCGGGGCTTCGGTGACAGCGAGTGCGGTCATGCGGTTGCTCCTTGTGCGGGATGGCTCCCTGCCTCGTCGCCACGGTCCGTCCGGCACCCCAGCGGCAGCAACTCGCATCGAGTCTGCATCGAGTCGGTGCGGGCGGCCCGCCGAGCCGCCCGCACCGCGGCCGTCAGGCGCCGTCCTGCCGCCGGAGGACGGCTCGCGGCCGCCGTCGCGGTACCGCCGGGCGCCCCTCGGGCTCCTCGCGCCCCTCCGGCTCCCCGCGGCCGTCCGGGTCCCCGGTGCCGGGCCGGGTGGGCCACCACACACGGTCCCCGGCGTCCCGCACGAGCGCCGGGACCAGCAGGGAGCGCACCACCAGGGTGTCCAGCAGCACGCCGAAGGCGACGATGAAGGCGATCTGCACCAGGAAGGCGAGCGGAATCACACCGAGCGCCGCGAAGGTGGCGGCGAGCACCACACCGGCGGAGGTGATGACCCCGCCGGTGGTGACGAGGCCGCGCCGGACACCTTCGAGGGTGCCGTGCCGCAGGGTCTCCTCGCGGACCCGGGACATCAGGAAGATGTTGTAGTCGACGCCGAGGGCGACCAGGAAGACGAACCCGTACAGCGGCACGGACGGATCGGTGCCGCTGAAGCCGAAGAGGTCCCGGAAGACCAGTGCTGCCACGCCGAGGGTCGCGGTGAAGTTGAGGGCGACGGTCAGCACCAGCAGGACGGGCACGGCGAGGGAGCGCAGCAGCAGCACGAGGATGGCCAGGATGACGGCGAGCACCACCGGGACGATGACGGTGCGGTCGCGCTCGGCCGCGCGCAGGGTGTCGTACTGCTGCGCGGTGTAGCCGCCGACGAGGGCGTCCGCGCCGGGCAGCGCGTGCAGCGCGGTGCGCAGCCGGGCCACGGTGTCGCGGGCGGCCTGCGTGTCGGGAGCCGCGTCCGCGGTCGCCTCGAACCTGACCCGGCCGTCCACCGCCTGCGGACGGGCCGCCGGGCGGCCCTGGGCGCCGGTCGCGGTCACCGCCGCGACGCCGGCGGTGTCGCGCAGGGTGCGCTCCACGCGGTCGGCGGTGGCGGCGTCGGCGAGGATCACCACAGGGGTGCCCGCGCCGGCCGGGAAGTGCCGGGCCAGGGTCTGCTGGGCGGCGACGGACGGCACGTGCCGGACGAACGTCTCGTCCAGCGGCACGCCCCGCGAGTTGAGGGTGAGCGCACCCGCGGAGCAGACGAGCAGTCCGGTCAGGGCGAGCGCCCACACCCGCCGCGGTGCCCGGTCGACCAGGCGCGCGACGCGCTGCCACAGTCCGGTGGCGCCGGCCCCGCTCACGGGCCTGGCCGGCCAGTAGGCGCGGTGGCCGAGGACGGCCAGGACGGCCGGCAGGAAGGTGAGCGCGCTCAGGGCGGCGCAGGCGATCCCGACGGCGCCGACCGGCCCGAGGGCCCGGTTGTTGGTGAGGTCGCTCAGCAACAGGGCGATCAGGCCAAGGGCGACGGTGCCGGCGCTGGCCAGGACGGCCGGCGCCGAGCGGCGCACGGCGGCGCGGGCGGCGGCGTGCCGGTCCCGCCCGGCGGCCAGTTCCTCCCGGCAGCGGGCGGTGACCAGCAGCGCGTAGTCCGTCGCGGCGCCGATGACGAGGATGGACAGGATGCCCTGCACCTGCCCGTCGACGCGCACCAGACCGTGGTCGGCCAGGGCGTAGACGACGGCGCACGCCAGCCCGAGGGAGAACACCGCACCGGTGATGACGACGAGCGGCAGCAGCAGGGAGCGGTAGACCAGCAGCAGGATGACCAGGACGGCGGCCAGGGCGACCGCGAGCAGCACCCCGTCGATGCCGGAGAAGGCGTCCGCCAGGTCGGCCTGGGTGGCCGCCGGTCCGCCCAGTTGCACCCGGGTGCCGGGCACCGTCCCGGCCGCCGCCCGCACCCGCTGCAGCGTGGGTGCGAGCCGGTCGCCCAGATCGGGGCTCAGCGGCACGACGGCCTGGAGGGCGGCGCGGTCCTTCGAGAGCAGGGCCGGGGAGGGGGATCCCGCCGTCCCGGGCGTGCCGGCGAGCGCGGCCAGCGCCGCGGTGGCCGACCGCTGCCGCCCGCTGACGGCACCCCCGCCGTCGGCGGTCCACACCACGATGACCGGCAGGGTCTCGCGCTGCCGGAAGTCGGCCTGCTCGCGCAGGACGCGGGTGGACTCGGCGCTGCGGGGCAGGAAGGCGGCCTGGTCGTTGGTGGCGACTTCACCGAGCCGCCCGGCGAAGGGCCCCAGCAGCGCCCCGACCACCAGCCACACGGCGATCAGGGCGAACGGGACGAGCTTGCGGGTCCGGCGGTGCGGGGGCGTCATGGGACTCCTCGGGGCGAACAGCAGAGAAAACTCGACCATAAACAATCTCAATGATTGAGCAATCGTAGGAGGGGTGCTCCTCCCTCGCTGCTTCTTGCCGCGCCGGTGATTCGGATGCGGGTGCCGCCACCCCCGGGCGCGGACGGCGCCTCAACGACCGCCGGGCTCCCCGGGCACCTGGGCCAGGGCGTCGTTCAGCGCGGTCAGGAACCGCAGGGCCACGGTCAGCTCCTGGGCGTCGAAGTCCGCGCCGGCCCGGCGCAGGGCGTCGGCGAGGGGACGGAAGTGGGTACGGGCGGCGGCGCGGGCGTCGTCGGCGTAGTGGAGGTGGACCACGCGGCGGTCGGCGTCCTCGCGCACCCGGCGGACCTGACCGGCGCGCTCCAGCCGGTCGACGCAGGCGGTGACCGCGCCGGAGGTGAGGCCGAGCATGGCACGCAGCCTGGTGGGGGTCATCGGCTCGGGAGCATCGAGGATGGCGGCCAGCGCCTGCACGTCGGTGGCGTGCAGGTTCTGCCGGGCCGCGTACTGCTGGATGACCCGGCCGACCTCGCCGTGCATGCGGCGCAGCTGAACCGCGAAGGCGGACAGGTCGCCCGGGAAGACGGGGAGGTCACCGGGGCAGGAGGGCCCGGTGGCCACGGTGCGCCGGTCACCGGCGGCGGGGGACGCTTCCTCGGCGGCCCCTCCGCGCCGCCGCGGCGGGTGCCCTCCGCTCGTCTCCGTGTTCACCGGCGCATCGTACCGGGGTACTCGCGGGTCAGGGCCGGCCCGCATCCGCATCGGGTGCGGCGGCCGAACACCCTGGGGAAGGAGAAGCCATGGAGACGACGGCGGACCGGCCTCTGTGCCTGGTGACCGGGGCCAGCGGCTACATCGGCGGACGGCTCGTGCCCGAACTGCTCGCCGCCGGGTACCGGGTGCGCTGCCTGGCCCGTTCCCCCGGGAAACTGCGCGACCACCCCTGGGCCGGGGAGGTGGAGGTGGTCCGCGGGGACGTCACCGACCCGGCCTCCGTCGGTGCCGCGATGCGGGGCGTGGCCGTGGCCTACTACCTGGTGCACGCGCTCGGCACCGGACACGGCTTCGAGGAGACCGACCGCGCGGGCGCCCGCGTGTTCGGCGGGCAGGCCGCCCGCGCCGGCGTGCGCCGCATCGTCTACCTCGGCGGGCTGACCCCGGCCGGGGTGCCCGAGCGGGAACTCTCGCCTCATCTGCGCTCCCGGTCGGAGGTCGGGCGCATCCTGCTGGCGAGCGGGGTGCCCACCACGGTGCTGCGCGCCGCCGTGATCATCGGGTCCGGCTCGGCCTCCTTCGAGATGCTGCGCTACCTGACCGAGCGGCTTCCGGTGATGGTCACACCGAGCTGGGTGCGCACCCGCATCCAGCCGATAGCGGTCCGGGACGTGCTGCGCCTGCTGGTGGGCAGCGCGCGGATGCCCGCGGACGTGAACCGCGCCTTCGACATCGGCGGGCCCGAGGTGCTGACGTACCGGGACATGATGCTGCGCTACGCGGCGGTCGCCGGACTGCCCCGGCGCGTGATCCTGCCGGTGCCGGTGCTCACCCCCCGCCTGTCCAGCCACTGGATCGGCCTGGTCACCCCGGTCCCCGCGGCCATCGCCCGGCCGCTGACCGAGTCGCTGCGGCACGAGGTGGTGTGCGGGGAGAACGACATCACCCACTACGTCCCCGACCCGCCCGGCCACCCGGTCGGCTTCGACGAGGCGGTACGGCTGGCCCTCAAACGCGTGCGGGACGCCGAGGTCGACACCCGCTGGTCCTCCGCCTCGGTACCCGGCGCCCCCAGCGACCCGCTGCCCACCGACCCCGCCTGGGCGGGCGGCAGCCTCTACACCGACCTGCGGGAACGCCCGGTCGACGCGCCACCCGAGGCCCTGTGGCGGGTGATCGAGGGCATCGGTGGAGAGAACGGCTGGTACTCCTCCCCCTTGGCCTGGTCCGTGCGGGGCGTCGCCGACCGGCTCGTGGGAGGCGTGGGGCTGCGCCGCGGACGCCGGGACGCGCACCGGTTGCGGGTGGGCGACTCGGTCGACTTCTGGCGGGTGGAGGAGATCGAGCCGGGCCGGCTGCTGCGGCTGCGCGCGGAGATGCGGCTGCCCGGCCTGGCCTGGCTGGAGATGCACGCCGACACCGACGACGCGGGCCGCACCCGCTACCGCCAGCGCGCCCTGTTCCACCCGCACGGACTGCTCGGTCACGCCTACTGGTGGAGCATCTCCCCCTTCCACGCCGTCGTCTTCGGTGGCATGGCCCGCAACATCGCCCGCACGGCCGAGCGAGCGGAGGATCACGGCCCGCGGAGCGGGGCGCCCTCCGCCGGCCGTACGACCTCGCCGGCGGTGCCACGGACCAAGTGAGGCACCCGCCTCCCGGGCGGCCTCGACCCACCCGCCGTCCCGCCGGAGACCTCGCGAGGCACCCCCACAGCCGGAGACCGCGCGAGGCACCGCCTCCCCGGCCGCCCGGCCTGCCCGCCGTCCCGCCCGAAGAAGTCCGGGACAGACCGCCCCCGGCTCCCGGTCCGCGGGTTCGGGCGGCTCGGTCCCCCTCCTGCCCCCTCCCGATCGGGTCGGGTGCGGCGACGGTTCGTTCCCCTCCCCCGTCAAACCCGTTCGCCGGCCAAGCGGGCACTCTGCTTGGCTCAGCCCATGAGCGATCTCCGCATCCGGCACGCCACCCTCTCGGACATCGACGCCGTGCTGCGGTTCTGGCGTGACGCCGCAGAAGGAACGAGCATCAGCGACGACCACGACGGAGTGGCCCGGCTCATCGCACGAGACCCCGAAGCCCTGCTCCTCGCCATGCGCGGCGACCTCCTCGCCGGAACCGTCATAGCCGGCTTCGACGGATGGCGGTGCTCCGCCTACCGACTGGCCGTCCACCCCGGCCACCGTCGGCAGGGCATCGCCACCGCCCTGCTGCAGGCCGCGGAACAACGCTTCGCCACCCTCGGCGGGCGACGCGTCGACGCCATGGTCCTGGAAGCCAACGAACGGGCCCACCACACGTGGGCCGCGCGTGGCTACCTCCGCGAGGACCACTGGCGACGCTGGGTCAAGCCCCTCTAGGGCCCGTATGACACTTCCCGTCGTCGCCCGGAGGGCGGCCTCGCGGCGTCAGGTGCGTGCCCTCGGCGTGCCGGGCGCAGGCCCTCGTACGGGACGCACTCGGGCCTGTGCCCGGTGCGGCGAGTGGGGGTACCCCCTCTGGGGGAGCGTGCACGGCGTCGCGAGGCAGGCGGGAACTGCCAGACGGGCCTAGGCCCGGTCGAGGGCGCGGGGGGCGTCCGGCCCGCCGCTGCCCAAGGCCGCCGCGGAGCGGTGCGCAACGCAGGACGGGCGGCTCGGAAACGCGATGGGCGCCGGCGCGCCACCATGCCCGGCGGGCCGCTGGGTACCTGCCGCAGGGAAGGTGGCGGCGGGTGAAGCCGCTGGCCCGAGGGCACCAAGTATGCGCTTTGCCGATCCTTTACCATTGCCTGAGTCGTCCCGTAACTCGTTGAAAGGTGTGTGAGCGTCCACCCATGGGCGAGCCTCCCAGTCCCGTCCGCCGCCGGCACCGCGCGGTCCCGACCGCCCTGTCCGATCCTGGGACGGAGGTGACCCGATGACCGAAGTGCTCCTCCTGCTGGTGGCGATCCTGCTGTCGCTCGCCTGCGGCGCCTTCGTCGCGGCCGAGTTCTCGCTGACCACGGTCGGGCGCGGCGAGCTGGAGCGCGCCGTGCAGCGCGGCGAGCGCGGCGCGGCCGGCGCCCTCAAGGCCGTACGGAACCTCACGTTCCAGCTGTCGGGGGCGCAGCTCGGCATCACGGTCACCAACCTGGTGGTCGGCATGCTCGCCGAGCCCTCGATCGCCAAACTGCTGGCCGGCCCGCTGGAGGCGGTGGGGATCGGGGCGTCGGCGGCGAGTTCGCTGGCGCTGGTGATCGGTACCGCGCTGTCCACGGTGTTCCTGATGGTCGTCGGCGAGCTGGTGCCGAAGAACTGGGCGATCTCCTCTCCGCTGGCCGTGGCGAGGCGGGTGGGCAACGCCCAGCGCTGGTTCAGCGCGGCCTTCCGGCCGTTCATCACGCATCTGAACAACACGGCGAACCGGCTGGTACGGCGCCTGGGCATCGAACCCGCCGAGGAGCTGGCCTCCGCGCGCGGGCCCCAGGAGCTGGCCGCGCTGGCCCGGCACTCGGCCAAGCAGGGCGCGCTGGAGCCGGACACCGCGGAGCTGTTCGTGCGCACGCTCAACCTGGCCGATCTCACGGCGGAGAACGTGATGACCCCGCGCGTCCAGGTCGTCGCCCTGGACGTCCGCGCGACCTGCGAGGACGTGGCGAACGCGACCCGGGCGACCGGTCTGTCCCGCTTCCCGGTCTACCGGGACAGCCTGGACTCGGTCGTCGGCACCGCCCACATCAAGGACATCGTGGCCATGCCCGTCGAGGAGCGGGCCCGGATCCGGGTGGCCCAGGTGATGCGCGAGCCCCTGCTGGTCCCCGAGTCCCTCACCGTCGACCGCCTCCTGGACCGTCTCGGCGGCCGGCGCACCATGGCCGTCGTCATCGACGAGTACGGCGGAACGGCCGGGGTCGCCACCCTGGAGGACATCGTCGAGGAGGTCGTCGGCGAGGTCCGCGACGAGCACGACCCGCACGAGACGCCCGACCTCGCCCCCGCCGGTGCCGACGCGACCGGCCGCGCGCTCTACTCGGCGGACGGCGCGGCCCGTATGGACCAGCTCGCCCGCGTGGGCCTGAGGGCTCCCGAGGGGCCGTACGAGACGCTGGCCGGTCTGGTCGCGGCCGAGCTGGGCCGGATACCGGAGACCGGGGACGGTGTCGAGGTCGCCGGGTGGCGCCTCGACGTGGTGGACGCCTCGGGGCGGCGGGCGGCCCGGGTGCTGCTGCACGCGCCGCTCCGCGACGGGACGACGGAGCAGGAGGGGCAGCGGTGACCGCCGTACAGCTGCTGATCGGTTTCGCGACGCTGGTCGTGAACGCGTTCTTCGTCGGTGCCGAGTTCGCGCTGATCTCCGTGCGCCGCTCCCAGATCGAGCCGCACGCGGAGGCGGGCGACCGGCGGGCCAGGAGCGTGCTGTGGGGCCTGGAGCACGTGTCCGCGCTGCTGGCCGCGGCACAGCTCGGCATCACGCTGTGCACGCTGGTGCTCGGTGTGGTCGCGGAGCCCGCGATCGCGCATCTGCTGGAGCCGGTGTTCCACGCGGCCGGCGTGCCCACGAGCGCGGGCCATGTCGTGTCCTTCGTGATCGCGCTGTCGCTGGCGACCTACCTCCACATGCTGCTGGGCGAGATGGTGCCGAAGAACGTGGCGCTGGCCGAGCCGGTGCGCAGCGCGCTGCTCCTCGGTCCTCCCCTGGTCGCCCTGTCGCGGGCGCTGCGCCCGGTGATCTTCACCATCAACGCCTTCGCGAACGGCCTGCTCAGGCTGCTCCGGGTGGAGACCAGGGACGAGGTCTCGGCGACCTTCACGGACACCGAGCTCGCCGAGATCGTCAAGGACGCCAGCGAGGCCGGCCTGATCGACGACCGGGCGCAGGAGCGGCTGCACGACGCCCTGGAACTGGGCCGCCGGCCGGTGCGGGACGTGGTGGTACCGCTGGAACGCGTCGTCTACGCGCGCGTGGGCGTCACCCCGGAGGAGCTGGAACGGCTGTCGGCGGAGTCGGGTTTCTCCCGCTTCCCGGTGGTGGACGAGGGGCGGCGGATCGTCGGCTACCTGCACGTCAAGGACGCGCTGGACGCCTCGCCCCGGGACGAGGCGTTCCGGCTGCGGGACATGCGGCCGATCGCGCGGGTACGGGAGGACACCCCGCTGGACGACGTGCTCACCGCGATGCGCGGCAGCCGTACCCACCTGGCGGGCGTGCGCGGCGACGACGGCCGGCTGGCGGGCCTGGTGACCATGGAGGACGTGCTGCGGGAACTGTTCGGGCAGCACGCGTAGGCCGCACCGGCGCCGGAGTCGCCGCCGGAGGGAGTGACCGACCGGCGGGTATGCGCCTCGGGATACCATCTCTGTCGCCATGCAGAAGAACCCGGTGCTTCCCGCACACTCCAGCCTGGTCGCGATCGGCGACTCCTTCACCGAGGGCATGTCGGACCTGCAGCCCGACGGCTCCTACCGGGGCTGGGCGGACGTCCTCGCCGCCCGGATGGCCGCGCGGACCCCCGGCTTCCGCTACGCCAACCTCGCGGTGCGCGGCAAGCTGATCGGGCAGATCGTCGAGGAGCAGGTCGACGTCGCGGTGGCGATGCGGCCCGACGTGATCACGCTCGTCGGCGGCCTCAACGACACGCTGCGCCCCAAGTGCGACATGGTCCGGGTCCGCGACCTGCTCACCGAGGCGGTGGAGCGGCTGGCGCCGGCCTGCGAGCAACTGGTGCTGATGCGCAGCCCCGGCCGCCAGGGCCCGGTTCTGGAGCGGTTCCGGCCGCGCATGGAGGAGCTGTTCGGCGTCGTCGACGAGCTGGCCGGGCGGCACGGTGCCCTGGTCGTGGACCTGTACGGGGCGCCCTCGCTGGCCGATCCCCGGATGTGGGACGTGGACCGGCTGCACCTGACGGCCGAGGGGCACCGCAGGGTCGCCGAGGCGGTCTGGCAGACCCTCGGCCACGACCCCGAGGACACCGAGTGGCGCACGCCGATCCCGGCCACGGTGCCGCCCGGCTGGGTGGCGCGCCGCGTCGCGGACGCCCGCTTCACCCGGCAGCACCTGCTGCCCTGGATAGGCCGCCGCCTCACCGGCCGCTCCTCGGGGGACGGCCGCGCGCCGAAGCGCCCGGAGCTGCTGCCGTACGAGGCGTAGGGCGGCTCCGGTGCCCACCCGGGTGATCAACGTCAGGGGCCGGATCCACGAGTTCGGCCCCCGGCTGGAACACGCCCCCGCGGACGTCGTCTACGTGGGCCGCCGCTGGACGATGGGCGGCTGGGACCTGCCCCGGCACCCGCTGTCCAACCCCTTCGCGTACGACACCCCGAAGAGGAAGCGGGACGGCACCCGGGCCGAGGTGATGGCGATGTACCGGGCCCACCTGCTGGAGCGGCCCGAGCTGCTGGAGCTGGTCGCCGAGCTGCGCGGGCGGACCCTCGCCTGCTGGTGCGCGCCGGAGCCGTGCCACGCGGACGTGCTGGCGGAGCTGGCCGACGTACGGGAGCGGTGACGCGGGTCTCGTACGTTCACACGAGCGGGCCCGCGGAGCTGGCCTGCAGGAATCGCCAGTAGAATCCGTACACGTGACTTCAGCCGCGCCCGCCAAGCCCCGCATTCCGAACGTCCTCGCCGGACGCTACGCCTCCGCCGAGCTCGCCACGCTCTGGTCGCCCGAGCAGAAGGTGAAGCTGGAGCGGCAGCTCTGGCTCGCCGTGCTGCGGGCCCAGAAGGACCTCGGGATCGAGGTGCCGGACGCCGCGATCGCCGACTACGAGCGGGTGCTCGACACCGTGGACCTGGCCTCGATCGCGGAGCGCGAGAAGGTCACCCGGCACGACGTGAAGGCGCGGATCGAGGAGTTCAACGCCCTCGCCGGTCACGAGCACGTGCACAAGGGCATGACCTCCCGGGACCTGACGGAGAACGTCGAGCAGCTCCAGATCCGGCTCTCGCTGGAGCTGATGCGGGACCGTACGACGGCGGTCCTGGCCCGCCTGGGCAGGCTGGCCGGCGAGTACGCCGAGCTGGTCATGGCCGGCCGCTCGCACAACGTGGCCGCACAGGCCACCACCCTCGGCAAGCGTTTCGCGACCGCCGCCGACGAGCTCCTCGTGGCGTACGGCCGCGTCGAGGAGCTGCTCGGCCGCTACCCGCTGCGCGGCATCAAGGGCCCGGTGGGCACCGCACAGGACATGCTGGACCTGCTGGGCGGGGACGCGGCGAAGCTGGCCGAGCTGGAGGACCGGATCGCGCGCCACCTGGGTTTCTCGCAGGCGTTCACCTCGGTCGGCCAGGTGTACCCGCGCTCGCTGGACTACGAGGTGGTGACCGCGCTCGTCCAGCTGGCTGCCGCCCCCTCCTCGCTGGCGAAGACGATCCGGCTGATGGCCGGGCACGAGCTGGTCACCGAGGGCTTCAAGCCCGGCCAGGTCGGCTCCTCGGCGATGCCGCACAAGATGAACACGCGATCCTGCGAGCGCGTCAACGGCCTCATGGTCATCCTGCGCGGTTACGCCTCGATGACCGGCGAGCTGGCCGGCGACCAGTGGAACGAGGGCGACGTGTCCTGCTCGGTGGTGCGCCGGGTTGCCCTGCCGGACGCCTTCTTCGCGCTCGACGGCCTGCTGGAGACCTTCCTCACGGTCCTCGACGAGTTCGGCGCCTTCCCGGCCGTCATCGCCCGGGAGCTGGACCGCTACCTCCCGTTCCTGGCCACCACCAAGGTCCTGATGGGCGCGGTGCGCGCGGGCGTCGGCCGTGAGGTCGCGCACGAGGCGATCAAGGAGAACGCCGTCGCCACCGCGCTCGCGATGCGCGAACAGGGCGCCGAGCGCAACGACCTGCTGGACAAGCTCGCCGCCGACGAGCGGCTGCCGCTGGACCGCGAGCAGCTGGCGGCGCTGATGGCCGACAAGCTGTCCTTCACGGGCGCGGCCGCCGCCCAGGTCGGTGCCGTCGTCGGCCGGATCGAGGAGATCGTCAAGCAGCACCCCGAGGCCGCCGGATACACCCCCGGAGCGATCCTCTGACCCGCTTCACCCAGGCGGAACTGGAGGCCGCCCGCGACCGTCTCGTCCCCGACGTGCTCGCGGACGGCCTCCAGGTCCTGTTCTGCGGGATCAACCCCGGCCTGATGACGGCGGCGACCGGTCACCACTTCGCCCGCCCCGGCAACCGCTTCTGGCCGGTCCTGCATCTGTCCGGCTTCACCCCGAGGCTGCTGAGGCCCGCGGAGCAGGGCGAGTTGCTGTCGTACGGGCTGGGCATCACGAACGTGGTGGCGCGGGCGACAGCGCGGGCCGACGAGCTGACGGCCGAGGAGTACGCCGAGGGCGGGCGCCGGCTGACGGCCAAGGTGACGCGGGTCCGGCCGAGGTGGCTGGCGGTGGTGGGCGTCACGGCCTACCGCGCCGCCTTCGCCGACCGCGGGGCTCAAGTGGGGCCGCAGCAGCGGATGATCGGGGAGACGCGGGTGTGGGTCCTGCCGAACCCGAGCGGCCTGAACGCGCACTGGACGGCGGCGACGATGGCGGAGGAGTTCGGGCGGCTGCGGGTGGCGGCGGAGGACTGACCGAGCCGCCCTGGCCGAGCCGATGGTGCCGGTGGCGGGTGCGGTGACGGATGGTGAAGAGCGCCGCCGCGCCGGGCCGGCCTCGCCGGGTACGACGCGTACCTCTCCACCATCCGTCACCGAGTCCGCCTCCGGTCAGACCGTGTGCGTCTCGCTGCCGTCGAGCAGGCCGTGGCCGCCAGGGGCCGTGCTGAGGGCCGCGCCCTCGTCGATGATCTCGTTGCGCTCGTTGACGAAGACGACCCTGGGCTCGACCTTGGCCGCGTCGGCGTCCGGTACCGCCGCGTAGGCGATGATGATCACGAGGTCGCCGTTCTGGACGAGGCGCGCCGCGGCACCGTTGACGCCGATGATGCCGCTGCCCCGGGGGCCCTCGATCACGTAGGTCTCGAGCCGGCTGCCGTTGTTGATGTCCACGAGGTGGATCAGCTCGCCGGGGAGCAGGTCGGCGGCGTCCATGAGGTCGGCGTCGAGGGTCAGGGATCCGACGTAGTTCAGATCGCACTGGGTGATCGTGGCCCGGTGGATCTTCGACTTGAGCATGGTTCGGAACATGGCGGTCGCCTTTCGGAGTGGGCGCCTTCTGGTCTTCGACCACGAGCGGACGACGACGGGTGAAACGGCTGCCGCGGCTTTCCCGCGGTTCGCCGGACGAGCGCACGAGAAATTCGATACCGGCCGTGCGAATCGGCCCGTGCATGACCGACGTGAGCCCGTTCCAGAGGATCCTGGGCGGCGATGACCGAGCATTCCAGCAGAAATTCAGTTTCGGTAGAGGCGGATTTCCGTGACACTCCGGGAAGACCTCCAACCGGCCCGACATGCGCCTCCACGCCCCTTTGTTGCTGGTCAGGGCCTCCCCCACCGGCCCCTCGGGTGCCGTATGTCGCCCACTCACTTTCATGCCGTGCAGGTTGATGAGCGGGGGCGGGACTGGAGCCGGCATCCGCATCGCGGTCACAGTGAGAATGCGTCGAGGGCATGGAAATGACCTCGGTCGCATTACCACGGAATCACGGAATCCCGAATGATTCGGCCTTGAAGGGAGCAGAGGGTGACGGTGGAAATCACGACACAGGAGGCCCAGGAGATCGCCGGGAAGATCGCCGTGGTCTTCCAGGAGGTGCTGGGCGCGACGGAGGTGCCCGACACCGGCAGCGGGTTCCTGGACATCGGCGGTGACTCGCTGACGGCCGCCCGCGCGGTGTCCCTCATCAGCTCCCGGCTGGGTGTGCGGATCACGGTCCGCGACCTGTTCCGGGAGCGGACCGCCGACGCGCTCGCCCTCGTGGCGGTGCGCCGCCTGGCTGCGTAGCGCCCCGGGCGGTCGGCCGCTCCGGCACGACCAGCCCGTTCTGCAACGCGGACCCGCCCGGCCGATCCGGTACGGCGGGCTCCGGGCCGGCCCGTGACGGTGCCGGTCGTCCGATCGCACGTCCGCAATGACTTTTCGAGAGGTGAGGACATGGTGGCTCAGACGTATCGCGTGGTGGTGAACGGCGAGGAGCAGTACTCGATCTGGCCCGAGGGACGAGACCTGCCCGACGGGTGGTTCGACGAGGGCACCTCCGGAACCAAGGAGGACTGCCTCGACCACGTCGAGCGGGTCTGGACCGACATGCGGCCGCTCAGCCTCCGCCAGGCCCGGTGACCGAACTGCCATGACGACGTGGACCGGAGAAGCCGCCGGAGTGGAAGAGCCGGCAGCGATGAAGAGGGAACTGACCGCCGAGAAGCGTGAGTTGCTCAAGCAGCGGCTGCTCGGGAGGTCCCGAACCGCTGCGGCGCCCGTGGGTGCCCCGAGTGCCGTACCGCGCCGTCCTGGCACCGAGGGCGCCCCGTTGGCGCCCGTCCAGCACAACCTGTGGGTCGCGGACCGCCTGTTGTCCGACAACTCCACCTTCAGCGTCCACCGCGTCCTGCGCCTGACCGGGGCGCTGGACCGCGACGCGGTCCGCCGGGCGCTGGACGCCCTGGTGGAGCGGCACGAGACGCTGCGCATGGTGTTCCGGGACGACAGCCCGCCCCGTCAGGTCCCGCTGCCGCCCGCCCCGGCCGCGCTGCGCACGGTCGACCTGTCGCATCTTCCCCCGGTCGCGCGGTCGGCGGCGGCCGTGCGGGTGGCCGAGGAGGAGATCGCGGCGCCCTTCGACCTGGAGCGCGGCCCCGTCTTCCGGGCCGTCCTGGTCACCTGCGACGACAGCACCCACGTCCTGGTGCTGAACCTGCACCACTGCGTCGCCGACGAGTGGTCGTGCGGTGTGCTGGGCCGCGAGTTCGGCGCCCTGTACGCGGCGTCCGCGCGGGGGGTCACCGACCTCGCGAAGGTGTTGCCGGAGCTTCCGGTGTCGTACCGGGACTACGCGCACTGGCAGTCGGAGCGGCTCTCCGGCGACCTGCTGGAGCGGCAGCTCGCCTACTGGCGTTCGGCGCTGGACGGGGTGCCCCCGGTCCTGGAACTGCCCACCGACCAGGTGCGTCCCCCCACCCCGTCGTTCTGGGGGCACGGCGCCCGCAGGCTGCTGTCCCCCGAGGTCAGTGCGGCGCTGCGGGACTTCGCCCGGCGGCACAACGTCACCCTCTTCACCGCCCTGCTGTCGGTCTTCGCGGGCTACCTGCACCGCTGGAGCGGTGGACAGGACCGCTTCTCGGTGCTGACGCCGGTCTCGGGCCGGGTCGTCGGTGACACCGAACCGCTCATCGGCATGATGGCGAACACCCTGCCGCTGGCCGTGGACGTCAGCGACGACCCGGGCTTCGCCACGCTGGTGCGGCGCATGAACACGGTGGTTCTCGGGGCTCTGGAACACCAGGACGTCACCTTCGAGCAGTTGGTCGCGGACTCCGGGCATCCCCGGGACGCCTCCCGCAATCCGCTGTCGCAGGTCATGTACCAGTGCATCGAGTCGCGTGAGCACGTGTGGGACCTGCCCGGTGTCACGGTCGAGCGCGAGCGCATCGGCATGGCCTCCGCGAAGGTGGACCTGTCGTTGGTCGCGGCGAACCTCGACGAGGGGGTCCGGCTCGACCTGGTGGGTGAGAGCACGCTGTTCGAGCCGGCGACGGTGGAACGGATGCTGGACTCGCTGGTCGAGGTGCTGAGCCGCGCGGTGGCCGCGCCCGACACCACCGTCGGCCAGGTGGACCTGCTCTCCGACGAGGAGCTCGCCCGTGTGGTCGAGGACTCCCTGGGCTCCGGAGCCGCGACGCCCGACGGCACCGTGCTGGACCTCTTCGCGGCCGTCGTCGCCGCCACGCCCGACGCCACCGCGGTCACCGCGGGCGGAACCCGCCTCACCTACCGGGAACTGGACGAGCTGTCGGACCGTACCGCTGCACGGCTCCGCGCGGCCGTGCCGGGACCCGGCGCGCTGGTGGGGATCCATCTGCCCCGCTCCGAACGGCTGGTGGCCACGCTGCTCGGGGTGTGGAAGGCCGGCTGCGCCTTCCTGCCCCTGCCTCTGGACCACCCCGGGGAACGCCTGCGGACCATGGTGGAGGACGCGGGAACCGCGCTCGTGGTCACCGAACCGGGGCGGGACGCGCCGTTCGGCACGGTTCCGTCGCTGCACGTCGGCCCCGGCTCCGAGAACCTCGCCACCGGCACCGTGCCCGCGGCGCCGGACCACGACGCGTCGCACGCCGACGACCTCGCCTATCTGATGTACACCTCGGGCTCCACCGGCCGCCCCAAGGCCGTGGCGATCGAGCACCGGGGGCTCGTCAACTTCCTCAGCGGCACCGCGCGTCGGCTCGATGCCGGCGCGGACGACGTGTGGCTCGGCCTGACCGGCATCGGGTTCGACATCGCGCTGGTCGAGATGTTCCTGCCGCTCGTCACCGGCGGCCGGGTGGTCCTGGCTCCGGAGGGGGCCGCGCAGGACGGTGACGCCGCGGTCGCCACGGCCCGGGAGCACGGGATCACCCATGTCCAGGCGACCCCGTCGGGCTGGCGGGTCCTGCTCGCCTCGACCCAGCGGCTGCCGCGGCTGGCGGTCGCCATGACCGGCGGCGAGTCGCTGCCGCCCGCGCTCGCCGCGGAGCTGCGCCTGGTGGCCGGACGCGTCCTCAACTGCTACGGGCCCACCGAGTCCACGGTGTGGGCCACGTACGACGACGTCACCGACCCGGCCGCGGACATCACCGTCGGCACCGGCGTCGACCAGGTCGCCGTCCATGTCCTCGACGCCGCGATGCGCCCGGTGCCCGTCGGCGTCCCGGGTGAGCTGTACGTGGGCGGACCCGGGGTCGGGCGTGGTTACCACGCGCGGCCGGCGCTGACGGCGGGTGCCTTCGTGCCGGACCCGTTCGGACCGCCCGGAGCGCGCCTGTACCGCTCGGGCGACGTGGCCGCGCGACGCCCCGACGGCCGTATCCGCTTCTTCGGCCGCGACGACCACCAGGTCAAGATCCGCGGCCACCGCATCGAACTCGGCGAGATCGAGGCCCGGTTGACGGCGCACCCGGACGTGGCGCACGCCGTGGTCGTGGTGGACCGCAGCCCCGCCGGGGACCGGCTCGTCGGTTACGTCGTCGGGGACGTCACGGAGGACGCGCTGAAGCGCCACCTCACGGCCGCCCTGCCCGTGGCGATGGTGCCCGCCGTCTTCGTGCCGCTGGAGCGCCTGCCGCTGTCGCCGAACGGCAAGGTCGACCGCCGTCGTCTGCCCGCCCCGCGCAACGAGGCTCCCGCGGAGCGCAGGCCGCCCGCCGCCGGGGCCGAGCGGGTCCTGGCCGACATCTGGAGCCGGCTGCTCGACGTCCCGTCGGTGGCGGCGCAGGACAACTTCTTCACCCTGGGCGGCGACTCGGTGACGGCCGTGTTCCTCGTGTCGCGGGCCCGGGAGGCGGGGTACGTGTTCACCGCGCGCCAGGTCTTCGCCCATCAGACCCTCTCCGAACTGGCGGCCGTCGCCGTCGCGTCAAACGACGGGGCGGCGGCCGGCGGCGTGGACCCGGACGACTTCCCGCTGGCCGGTCTCGACCGGGAGGGTCTGGAGCGGGTCCTGTCCGGGCTCTCCGCCGAGGAGGTCCAGGACATCTATCCCTGCACCCCGCTCCAGGCGGGCATGCTGTTCCACAGCCTGCACGACGGCGGCGGGGACTCCTACTTCACCCAGTACCGCTGGGAGATCGAGGGCGACCTCGACCAGGACGGCCTGATCGCCGCCTGGCAGCACGTCCTGGACCGGCACGACGCGCTGCGCTGCTCCTTCCGCTGGGAGGGCCTGGAGCGCCCGCTCCAGATCGTGCACCGCCGTGTGCGGGCCGACTTCACCGTCCTGGACTGGTCCCGGGTCCCGGCGGACGAGATCCCGGGGCGCCTGGAGGCGCTGCTCGCCGAGGAACGCGACGCGGGTTTCGACCTGTTCCGGGTTCCGCCCCAGCGGTTCCATCTCATCCGCACCGGACCCGACCGCCACCACCTCGTGTGGCACAACCATCACATCCTGGCCGACGGCTGGAGCGTCGGTCCGCTGCTCAACGAGGTCTTCGCGACCGTCACCGCGCGCCGCACTCCGGGGCGCCCCGCGCGCGAGCTGCCCGCGCCGGTGTCCCATCGCGCCTACGTGGAGTGGCTGGCGGAGCAGGACCCGCGTGCCGTCGAACGGTACTGGCGCGACGCCCTGGCCGGTTTCGTCGAGCCCACCTCGCTCCCGGTGGTGCGACCGGCGTCCCCGGACACGCCCGCCGGAGCGGCCCGCACGGTCGAACTCGCCCTGACCCCGGAGCTGACGGAGGCACTGTCGCGGCTCGCCCGTGAGCGGGGGTGCACCCTCGGGACCGTGTTCCAGGGTGCCTGGGCCCTGCTGCTGGGCCGCTGGAGCCGGAGCCGTGACGTGGTCTTCGGGCTGACCGTCTCCGGGCGGTCGGTCGACCTTCCGCAGGTGGAGCAGATCGTGGGGCTGCTCTCCAACACCCTTCCGGTGCGCGTGCGCTGGGCGGACGACGAGCGGCTCGACGACTGGCTGGGCCGCCTGGCCGGGCAGTCGGCCGGGCTGCGGGACGTCGAGCACACCGCGCTGACCGACATCCACGACTGGTCGGACGTGCCGGGCGACAAGAAGCTGTTCGACAGCATCCTGGTCCTGCAGAACCTGGCGGTGGCCGAGCGCGCCGATCTGGGCGGGCTGTCGCTGCGCATGGGTCCCGTGCACCAGAGCAGCGGCTATCCGCTGATGCTGACCATCCGTACCGGCCCGGCGGGAGCCGTCCTCCAGCTCCTCCACGACGACCTGCGGGTCGACTCCGGTGACGCGGAGCGTCTGCTGGCGTCGTTCGGCCGCCTGCTCGACGCCTTCGTGGAGCAACCGGGCACCCGGGTCGGGGAGTTGGCGATCCTTCCGGACGCCGCCCACGACACCGTCGTACGCCGCTGGAACGACACCGCGCACGCGTTCCCGGCCGCCACGACCGTGCCCGCGATGATCGAGGAGCAGCGCACGCGCACGCCGCACGCGGCGGCGGTGGTGTACGACGCGCGGGAGTGGACGTACACCCGCCTGGACGAGGAGGCCACGCGGCTGGCGCGGCGGCTGCGGGCCGCCGGGGTGCGGCCGGGTGACCGGGTGGGCCTGCGTCTGGACCGCTCGGCGACGATGATCGCCGCGGTGCTCGCGGTGTGGCGGGCCGGCGGCGCCTACGTCCCGCTGGACCCCGAGTACCCCGACGCCCGGGCCGCCTTCGTGCTGTCGGACTCCGGGGTACGGGTCCTCCTCGCGAGCGAGGAGCCTCCCGCGCGGTCCGTCCCGGACGGGGTGACCGTCGTCCGCGTCGGTACCGCTGACGACCCGACACACCAGGAGCCCTCGTCCGCGGACGCGGCGGGGAGCTCCGGCGACGGTCCCGGCCGCGACGACGTGGCCTACGTCCTGTACACCTCCGGCTCCACCGGCCGTCCCAAGGGCGTCGAGGTCACCCATGCGGCGCTGGCCCACCTGACGGCCGCCATGACGCACGTGCTGGAGCCCACCGGCCCGCAGACGTGGCTGGGACTGACCGCCCTGTCCTTCGACATCTCCACCGTGGAGATGTTCGTGCCGCTCACCACGGGCGGCCGGGTCGTGGTGGTCCCGGAGGAGGGACGCTGGGACGCCGCCGCCCAGCGGGCCCTGATCCACACGCACCGGGTCACCCACGTGCAGGCCACCCCGTCCGGGTGGCGGCTGCTGCTGGCCGCCGGGTTCGGCGCGGCGGACGGCGTCGAGGTCGGCCTCGCCGGCGGCGAGGCGCTGCCGCACGCCCTGGCCTGCGAGCTGCGTACGGGCCTGCCGCGGCTGATCAACGTGTACGGCCCGACCGAGGCCACCGTCTGGTCCACCTGGGACGACGTCGACCCCGCCCAGGACGAGGTGACCATCGGGCTCCCCCTGCCCAACACCTCCGCCCACGTCCTCGACGAGGCCATGCGCCCGGTGCCGATCGGCGTGCCGGGCGAGCTCCACCTCGGGGGCGCGGGCGTGGCCCGCGGGTACCTGGGGCGCGCCGGGCTGACCGCGCGGCAGTTCGTGCCCGACCCGTTCGGCGCCCCCGGCACCCGGCTGTACCGCACCGGTGACCTGGCCGCACGGCGGGCGGACGGCCGTATCCGCTTCCTGGGCCGGGACGACCACCAGGTCAAGATCCGCGGCCACCGCATCGAACTGGGCGAGATCGAGGAGGCGTTGACCCGCCACCCGGACGTGCGGCTGGCCGCCGTCACGGTCCACCGGGACGCGGCGGGCGAGGAGTTCCTCGTCGGCCATGTCGCCGGCGACGCACCCGACCCGGCCGAGGTGCGGACGTTCCTGCGGGGCGAGGTGTCCCGGGCGATGGTGCCCGACCGGCTCGTCGTCCTGGAGAGGATGCCGCTCAGCCCGGCGGGCAAGATCGACCGTGCCGCGCTGCCCGCTCCGGAGGCGGCCCCGGAGGCCCCGTCCGCGCGGACCGCGCCCCGCGGACCCGTCGAACGGGCCCTCGCCGACATCTGGGCCCGGGTGCTGGGCACCGGCGACATCGGGGTGGAAGACGACTTCTTCGCGCTGGGCGGCAACTCCCTCAAGGCGGTCACGGTCTCGGCACTCGCCCGGGAGGCCGGACTCACCGTCACCACCCGGCAGATCTTCGCCCACCCCACGGTGGCGGCACTCGCGGCCCTCGGCGGCGGGGCACCGGCTTCGACGCCGCCCGCGGAGACCCGGCCGTTCGCGTTCACCGGGCTCGACGCCGAGACCCTGGACGGGCTCCTGCACACCGTGGGCAGGGAGGGCACCGAGGACGTGCTGCCCCTGTCGCCCCTGCAGACCGGGCTGTTCCTCGACACGCTCGCGGAGACCGGCGACTACGTGCGTGTGTTCGCCGTCGACATCGAGGGCGACTTCGACCAGGCCGCCTTCGAGGACGCGTGGGCCCATCTGGTCGACCGCCATGCGATCCTGCGGTCCACCTTCCACTGGGCCCACCTGCCCCGCCCGGTCCAGGTCGTCCGCGCCGCCGCGCCGCCGCACTTCCGGTACGCCGACCTCAGCGCTCTCCCGGAGGACCGGCGTGCCGGGCGGCTCGCCGAGCTGACCGCGGCGGAGGAGAAGACCGTCTTCGACCTCGGCGCCGCTCCGCCCTCCCGCTTCCTGCTGGTCCGGGTCGCCGAGGACCGGCACCGGTTCGTGTGGACCACCCACCATGTCGTCTTCGACGGCTGGAGCCTGCACGCCCTGCTCTCCGAGGCGTTCGCCGTCTACCGCAGCCGTCACGAGACTGGCCGGCTGCCCGTCCTCGCGGACCCGCCGCCGTACCGGGAGTACCTGCGCCGGCTCGCCGAGCACGACACCCCCGAGGAGGCCGAGCGGGAGAGCGCCCACTGGCGGTCCCGCCTGGCGGGGTTCACCCGGCCCACCCCCCTGCCCGGCAGCCGTCCCACCGGGGCCGCCACGGGGCTGTGGCACGCCCGGCGCACCCTGCCGGCCGCGCTCTGCGAGGAGCTGGAGCGGACCGCCCGCCACCACCACGTCACCGTCGGCACCCTGGTCCACACCGCGTGGTCCCTGCTGCTGAGCCGGACGAGCGGGGAGCGGGACGTCGTCTTCGGCACGACCGTCTCCGGCCGCTTCGGCGACGTCGAGGGGGTCGAACGGATGGTGGGTCTGCTGATGAACACCCTGCCGCTGCGCGTCGACGTGGACCCCGATGCACACCTCACCGAGCTGCTGCGCGACGTCCAGCAGCGGGTCACCGAGGTCGCGGGGCGCGCCCATGTCGCGCTGCCGGCCGTGCAGCGGGCGAGCGAGGTGGCGCCGGGACGGCGGCTGTTCGACAGCCTGCTCGTCTACACCGACACCGGCCCCGGCGGTCTGCCGCAGGGCGTCGTCCCGGTCGCCGAGGGCGAGGCCCGCGACACCGGCTACCCCCTGGTCCTGGAGGCCACCCGCGCCGACCGGCTGACCCTCAGCCTGAGCTGCGAGAGGTCCCACTACGACCAGGTCACCGCCGACCGGCTGCTCGCCCAGGTCGTGCAGCTGCTGACCGGCCTCACCGAGGACCGGCCCGGCCCGGACGAGCAGGACGGCCCCGGCGCCGCCGGGGGACCGACGCTGGTCGCCGAGGTCCCGATGCTGTCGGCGGAGGAGCGCGAGCGGATCGTCCACACCTGGAACGACACCGTCGTCCCCTTCCCGGACGACCGCACCCTGCACTCCCTGGTCGCGGCGCAGACCGCCGCCACCCCGGACGCCGTCGCCGTCAGGCTCGGCCCCGACACCTTGACCTACGCCGGACTCGGGGCGCGGGCCGACCGGGTGGCCGCACGGCTGTACCGGGAGGGTGTCCGGCCCGGCGACCTGGTCGCCCTGTGCACCGAGCGCTCCTTCGAGCACGTGGTGGGCCTGCTCGGCATCCTGAAGGCGGGTGCCGCCTTCGTGCCCGTCGACCCCGACCACCCCGCCCGGCGCCAGGCGTACCTGCTCGCCGACTCCGGGGCGCGGGTGGTGCTCACCCAGACCCGGCTGCTCCCGCAACTGCCCGAGGACACGGCCGCCCTCGTCCTGGCGCTGGACGACCCCACGGCCTGGCCGGAGGAACCCGGTTCCGGTCCCCGGCCGGACGCGCTGCCCGCCGACCTGTGCTCGCTGTACTACACCTCGGGATCGACCGGCGCGCCCAAGGCGGTGGCCTCGCACCACGCGGGCTGGGTCAACCGCATGACGTGGATGCAGCGCCGGCACGGGCTGCGGCCCGGCGAGGGCGTCCTGCACAAGACCACCCTCGGTTTCGACGACGCGGCGGTGGAGATCCTGTGGCCGCTGATCACCGGGGGCCAGGTCGTGCTGCTGCCGCCGGGGGCGCACCGCGACGCCCACGCGATCGCCGAGACCGTCGCCCGGCACGACGTGGTGCACGTGCAGTTCGTGCCCAGTGTGCTGGAGGTGTTCCTGGACATCCTCACCCCGGAGCGGGCCCGCTCGATGTCCCGGCTGCGGTCCGTCCTCACCAGTGGTGAGGCGCTGCGCCCCGCCCTGGTGCGCCGGTTCCTGGAGGTGTTCGGGGAGCGGGTGAGCCTCGACAACACCTGGGGGGCCACCGAGGTGTCCATCGACTCGACCTGCCGGGTGTGCACCGCCGAGGACGCCGTCCCCGACACGGGCGCGGTGGCCCTGGGACTGCCCATCGACAACAACACCGTCCACGTCCTCGACGCGGCGATGGAACCCCTGCCGACCGGCGCCACCGGCGAACTCTTCATCGGCGGCCCCGGGCTGGCCCGTGGCTACCACGGCCGGTTCCGGCTGACCGCCGAACGGTTCGTGCCGGACCCCTTCGGGCCGCCCGGCTCCCGGCTCTACCGCACCGGCGACCTGGGACGCCGGCGGGCCGACGGCGTCCTGGAGTTCGCCGGCCGCGCCGACCACCAGGTCAAGCTGGGCGGAGTGCGCGTCGAACTCGGCGAGATCGAGGACGCGTTGCGCCGGGCGCCGGGCGTCCGGGACGCGGTCGCCGACGTACGGACCGTGGCCGGTTCGAAAACGCTCGTCGGGTACACCGTCGGCGGCGACGACCCGGACCGTACGCTCGCCGCCCTGCGCGCGGAGCTGCCCGACGTGATGGTGCCGAGGTTCCTCGTCGCCGTGGACTCCGTCCCGCTCAACGCCAACGGCAAGGTGGAGCGGGCCGCCCTGCCCGATCCGGACCCCGCCGCCCGCGAGGTGGCACCGGAGTCCCAGGTGGCTCCGCGCACCGCGACGGAGGAGGCCGTCGCCCGGATCTGGTGCCGGGTCCTCGGGGTGCCGCGCGTCGGGGTGCACGACAACTTCCGTGCGCTGGGCGGGGATTCCATCCTGCTGATCCACACCGTCGCCAAGGCGCGTGAGGCGGGCCTGTCCATCACCCCGAAGATGGTCTTCGAGCACCCGACGGTCGCCTCCCTCGCCGCGGCCTCGGACGAGGCGGCGGCCCAGGGCCGCTCCACCAGCGTCCACGCCGAGCAGGGCCCGGTCACCGGCGAGGTCCCCTTCGGTCCGATCCAGCACCAGTACGCCGCCGTCGGGCCCCGCGACCGCTTCAACCAGAGCCGGCTCCTGCACGTCGCTCCGGAGATCGGACCCGACGTCCTGCGGGCCGCGCTGCGGACCCTGATCGACCACCACGACGCGCTCCGGCTGCGCTGGAGCCGCCGGGCGGACCGCTGGCACCAGGACCTGGCGCCGGCGGGCGGCCACGACGACCCGCTCACGGTCGTGGACACCCCGCACGAGGCCGACGCCGCGGTGGAGGCCGCGCACAGGGGACTCGACCTGGCCAGGGGCCCGTTGCTGCGTGCCGTGCTGCTGCGGCACACCGGGCAGCTCCTGCTGGTGGTCCACCACGTGGCCGTCGACACCGTGTCCTGGCACATCCTGGTCGAGGACCTCGCCACCCTGTGCGCCGGGGGTGAACTGCCCGCCAAGACGACCTCCGTCCAGCACTGGGCGCGACGGCTGGGCGAGCACGCGCACAGCGCGGAGTTCGCACCCGAGGCCGCCTACTGGGCGCTGCCGCGTCCGTCCGCCGCGCCGCTGCCGACGGACCGGGAGGCCGGTGCCAACACCGAGGGCCGGGCCCGCTCCACGAGCGTCGTCCTCGCCGCCGGGGCCACGGCGGGCCTGCTGCGCCAGGCCGCCGCGCGGCGCGGCGCCGAGCCGGAGCACCTGATGCTGGCGGCACTGGCCCGCACGCTCACCGAGGCCACCGGCGGTGACACCTGCGCGATCGACGTGGAACGGCACGGCCGTGAGCCGCTCTTCGACGACGTCGACCTCACCCGCACGGTCGGCTGGTTCACCAGTGTGCAGCCGCTGCTGCTCACCCGGCCGGAGTCCGGCGCCATGGACGCCTGGATCGACGTGGTCGCCGAGCACACCCGCACGCCCGCCGGGCGTGGCATCGGCCATGGACTCGCCCGGTACCTGCGCGGGGACGACAGCACCGCACCGGCGGCACAGCTCTCGTTCAACTACCACGGCCGCCGGGACACCGCTCCCGCCGGGGACGCGCCGCTGCGGCCCCTTCCCCGGTCGCTCGGCGAGCACGTCGACCCGGAGCAGCGGCGCTCCCACCTCGTGGAGATCGAAGCCGCGGTCCTCGACGGCGAGCTGCACCTCGAATGGCGTTACGCGGCCGACCACTTCGACGCCGGCACCGTACGCGACCTGGCCGAACGGCACCTGGAACACCTCACCGACCTGGCCGCCGCCCCGCCCGAGGAGACACGTGTGCCGGCGGAGCCTTTCGTGCGGCGGCTGTTCGCGGGGGCTCCGGCCCCGAGGCTGCCGATGCTGCGGCACCGGGTACCGGGCGTGGCGATCGCGCTGATCGACGACGGTGACCTGCGCGGGGCCTGGGGCTTCGGGGTCCTCGGGGCCGACGACCCGGTCGAGGTCGACGAGCGCACCGTCTTCCAGGTCGGCTCGATCAGCAAGCACGTCACCGCGCTGGGCGTGATGGTCCTGGTCCAGGACGGGCGGCTCGACCTCGACACCGACGTCAACCGGATGCTCACCTCCTGGCGGCTGCCCGGTGACGGGGTCACCCTGCGCCATCTGCTCACCCACACCGCGGGGCTCGGGGCGCAGTCCTACGACGGCTACCGCGCGGGCCTGCCGATGCCCAGCCCGGCGCAGGTCCTGGCCGGCGGTCCGCCCTCGCTGACCCCGCCGGTCCGGCCCGTGGGCCCGCCCGGATCGCCGTACCTGTACTCGAGCAGCAACTTCACCGTGGTGCAGCAGGTGCTCCAGGACGTCACGGGGCAGGAGTTCGCGCCGCTGATGCGCGCGCTCGTCCTGGACCCGCTCGGCATGCGGGACAGCGACTTCGCGCCGCGCGTGCCGGATCTGCCCGGCACCACGCTGGCCCGCAACCACCAGGCGTCGGGCGAACCCTACCCGGAGGGCTGGCACCTGTACCCGGAGTCCGCCGCCGGCGGCCTCTGGTCCACCCCCGGAGACCTGGCCCGGGTCGCCGTCGAGATCCAGCGGGCGGTCACCGGTGGCCCGGCGGTCCTGCTGGGTGCGGAGGCGGCGGCCGAGATGCTGCGCCCCCACCCCGGCACTCCGGGCGGCCTGGGCACCGCGGGCAAGCCGTACGGCGGCCGCCGGTGGTTCGGGCACACCGGGGGCGTCCCCGGCTTCCGTTCGCTGACCTGGGCCGACCCGGACCGCGGTCTGGGCCTCGTCGTCACCGCCAACTCCGACGCCGGTGAGGACTTCCTGCGAGAACTGCTGCACGACCTCGGGGTCGGATTGGAGGACGCACGATGGTGACGATCGACGCCGCGTTCCGCCGGTGGGCGGTGCGCGACCCGGATGCCGTGGCGCTGCGCGCGCCCGGCACCCGGATGACCTACGGCGAGCTGGACCGGGCCGCGACCCGGATCGCCCGCGGTCTGCTCCGGCTCGGCGTGCGGTCCGGGGAGCTGGTCGGGGTGGCCGCCACCCCGTCACCGGGCTTCGTGGTGTCGGCCCTGGCGGTGCTCCGCGCGGGCTGCGCCTATCTGCCGATGGACCTGACGTACCCGCAGGAGCGGCTGACGCACATGCGCCGGGACAGCGGCATCCGCGTCCTGGTGTCCTCCGGCGACGGCGACGCCCTGCCGCCCGCCCTCGCGGACTGCGTGGTTCTCGACCCGGCCGCCGACACCGGTGACGACAGCGACGACCCCTTCGCGCCCGGTGCGGCGGAGCTGTCCGCGCCCACGGACCTGGCGTACGCGATGTACACCTCGGGATCGACCGGCCTGCCCAAGGCGGTGCTGGTCGAGCAGCGCAACGTCACCGCCTTCGCGCTGCGGCAGGACTTCGCGGCGCTCGGGCCCGGCCGGACCATGCTCCAGAGCAGTTCGTTCTCCTTCGACGCGTCGGTGCTGGAGATCTGGGGGGTGCTGCTGCGCGGCGCCTGCCTGGCCTTCCCGCCGGACGGCCTGCTGACCTCCGCGGAGCTGGGCGAGGTGCTGGCCCGCGAGGAGGTGACCGACCTGTGGCTGTCGTCGGGCCTCTTCCACCGGATCGCCGACGACGTGCCCGAGGCGCTGGCGCCGCTGCGCACCGTGATCACCGGCGGTGACGTGGTGTCCCCGGCCCGGGTGCGGCGGGTGCTGGAGGCCAACCCCGGGCTGACGGTGGCGCACATCTACGGGCCGACCGAGACCACCGTGGCCATCTGCCGCCGGCTGCTCACCCACCCGGACCAGGTGGAGTCCCCGCTGCCGCTGGGCACCCCGATCCCCGGCGCCAGCCTGCACGTCATGGACGAGCACGGACGCCCCCTCCCGGCGGGCGCGACCGGCGAGCTGTGGATCGCCGGGGAGACCGTCTCCCGCGGCTACCACGACCGCGCCGAACTCACCGCGGAGCGCTACGTCATCGACCCCGGGTCGGGAGGGCGCGCGTACCGCAGCGGCGACCTCGGCCGCAAGCGGCCCGACGGCACGGTGGAGTTCGTCGGCCGTGCCGACAGCCAGGTCAAGATCCGGGGCTTCCGCATCGAGCCCGGCGAGATCGAGGCGACGCTCGGCGAGGCACCCGAGGTGCGCTCCTGCCTGGTCACCGCACGCGTCGCGCCGCCCGGCGACAAACGTGTCGTCGCCTATGTCGTGCCGCGTGACACGGGGCCGCTGCGCGCCGCCGACGTGCACCGTTTCCTCGCCGGGCGGCTGCCGCGCCACATGCTGCCCTCCGAGTACGTGGCGCTGGACGCGCTGCCCCTGGACGCCAACGGCAAGGAGGACCGGCGCCGACTGCCCGAGCCCGCCTGGGGGCGCGGCAGCCTCGCCGTGCTCGACGTCGTCCCCGTTCCCCCCGCCCCGGCCGCCCTGCCCGAGAGGATCTGATCGCCCATGTCTGCCACCCCCGGACACACCGGGGTCCAGGTGCCGCTCAGCCGCGACCAGGAACGGACCTGGTTCGTCGACCAGATGAGCAGTTCGTCGTCCGACTACCTCATCCCGCTCCGTCTGCACTTCGCCGGCCCGCTCGACCGTGACGCCCTGCGCCGTGCGCTGGAGGCCCTGGTGGCCCGTCACGAGGTGCTGCGCACCGGCGTGCTGGCCGCGGAGGCGGGACCGGTGGGCGTGGTCCGCCCTGTCGGCCTGTTCCGGCTGCGGGAGACGGAGGTCGGCGACGCCGGTGCGCTGGAGGCCGCCCTCGCCGCGGAGGCGGCGACCCCGATGGACCTGGCCACCGAACTCCCCGTGCGCGCGCTGCTGATCCGGCACGGCGCCCGCGAGCACACCCTCGTCCTCACACTCCACCACGTCGCCGCCGACGACTGGTCGTGCGCCCTCGTCTACGACGAACTGGCCGCCGACTACACGGCCTTCACCACCGGCGCCGCCTCCCCCGTCCCCCCGCCCGCGGAGCCGTACCGCGTCGTGGCGGCCGGCCTCGACGCCCGCGCCGCCGAGGCCGGGCGGCCCGGGAACCCCGGGCTCGAACACTGGCGCGAGACGCTGGCCGACCTGACCGCATTCGAACTGCCCGTCGACCGTCCGCGCCCCGCCGTACGGGCGGGCCGGGGGGCGACACGGACCGCGTTCGTGCTGCCGCCGAACGTCGCCGAGCCGCTGACCGCGCTGGCCCGCTCCGCGGGAGCCACTCCCGCGATGCTGCTGAGCGCGGCCGTCCAGACCGTCCTGTACCGCAGCACCGGGCGGCAGGACGTCACCACCGGCACCACCTACGCGCGGCGCGACGACCCGGCGACCGAGCGGCTGGTGGGCCTGCTCATCAACATGCTGCCCCTGCGCGGCCGGCCTGGGCCCCGGCTGACGTTCCGCCGGTTCGTCGAGGAGTTCCGGGACGTGGCGCTCGACGCGTTCGAGCACGCGGAGGTGCCCTTCGACCGGCTGGTGGAGGAGAGCGCCCCCGAACGCGACCCGTCCCGCACCCCGCTGTTCCAGATCCTCGTCAACTTCCGTACCGGCCGCCGCCGTTCGCCCCGGATGCCGGGGCTGACCGTGACCGACCTCCCGATGCCGTACCACGGCGCCAAGTACGACCTGTGCGTCAGCTTCGAGCAGGGCGCGGCCGGGCTGTGGTGCGGGGTGAACTGGGACGTCGACCTGTACGACGACGCCACCGTGGAGCGGCTCGGCACCTGGCTGGAGCGGCTGTTGCGGCACGTCGCCGAGGCTCCCGACACGCTCCTGGACGACATCCCGCTGCTGTCCGGGCCCGAACAGGACGCCCTGCGCGCGCTGGTGCTGCGTCCGGCCGTCGACACGCCCGCGCAGACCCTGCACGAGCTGGTGGCCCTCAGTGCCGCCGCCCGGCCCGACGCGGTCGCCCTGGTCGACGCCGACGGCGCCACGACGAGCTACTCGGCCCTGGAGGCGGCGGCGAACGCCGTCGCCCGCCGGCTGACCGCCCACGGGGTCGGCCCGGACGTGCCGGTGGGCCTGCTGATCGACCGGTCGGTGGCGATGGTCGTCGGTCTGCTCGGCATCCTCAAGGCGGGCGGCGCCTATCTGCCGATCGAGACGGCCACACCCGCCGCCCGGATCGTCACCCTGCTCACCGACGCCGGCGCGCCGGTCTGCCTGATCGGCGACGAGCACGCCGACCCGGTCACCGCCGCGGGCGCCGTCCCGCTCCGCGTCGACCCCCGGGAGGCGGCGGCGCCCCCGTCCGTGACCGTCCACCCCGACCACCTGTGCGCGGTCTACTACACCTCCGGCTCGACCGGCCGTCCCAAGGGCGTGGCCTGCACCCACCGCGGCTGGGTCAACCGCATGGCGTGGATGCAGCACAGGCACGGCCTGCGCCCCGGCGAGACGGTCCTGCACAAGACGACCCTGCCGTTCGACGACGCCGCCGTCGAGATCCTCTGGCCGCTGATCACCGGCGGCACGGTCGCGCTGCTGCCGCCCGGGCTGCACCGCGACCCGCGCGCCCTGGTCGACGCGACCGTGCGCCACCGCGCCGTCCACGTGCAGTTCGTCCCCAGCGTCCTGGACCTCTTCCTGGAGGAACTCACCCCCGCCGACACCTCCGCGCTCCGCCGCGACCTGCGCAGCGTCCTCTCCAGTGGCGAGGCCCTGCGCCCGGCCCTCGTGGAACGCTTCCGCGCCGCGTTCGGCGACGCGGTCAGCCTGGACAACACCTGGGGCGCCACCGAGGTGTCCATCGACTCCACCTTCCACGTCTGCGGCCCCCGGGACACCCACGGGAGCGGCGCGGTCAGCCTCGGACGACCCATGGACAACAACGAGGTCATGGTCCTCGACCACCGTCTCGCCCCGCTGCCGCCCGGCGTCCCCGGCGAGCTGTGCATCGCCGGGACCGGTCTGGCCCGCGGCTACCTGGGCGATCCCGCCAAGACCGCCGGCGCCTTCGTCCCGCACCCCTACCGGCCGGGCGAGCGGGTGTACCGGACCGGGGACCGCGGCCGGATGCACCCGGACGGCTCCTTCACCTATCTGGAGCGGATGGACCGCCAGGTGAAGGTGCGCGGTGTCCGGGTGGAGCTGGGCGAGGTGGAGGCCGCGCTGCGCGAGCACCCCTCGGTGACGGACGCCGCGGTGGTGACCCGTCGCGCCGCCTCCGGCGACCTGCGCCTGGCCGCCTACGCCGTCCTCGACGGCGGCGCGACCTCCGTGCGCGAGCTGCGCGAGCACCTGTCCACGCGGCTGCCCGGGTACGCCGTGCCCACCACGCTCACCGTGCTGCCCGCGCTGCCCCGTTCGGCCAGCGGCAAGCTCAGCCCCTCGCTGCTGCCCGATCCCGACCCCGCGGACCACGAGACGGACGAGTACGTCGCGCCCCGCGACGAGACCGAGCGGACCGTCGCCGACATCTGGGCCGAGGTGCTGTCCGTGCCCCGGATCGGCGCCCTCGACGACTTCTTCTCCTTCGGCGGCCACTCGCTGATCGCCACCCGGGCCGTCAACCGGATGCGGCAGGTGTTCGACGTCCCGCTCCCGCTGAGCGTGATCTTCGAGCGGCCGACCGTCGCCGGAACGGCGGAGTACATCCACGACATGATCCTGGCCGAGATCGAGGCGCTGTCCGACGACGAGGCGCACCGGCTCCTCGCAGACCTCTCCCCGGCAACCAGCCCTGCGGACAACGAACGAGGTACGACGCGATGAAGACTCCTCTGCTGTACGAGGCGTTCCTTGAGCACGCCCTGCGTACCCCCGACGAGCCGGCGCTGCTGTGGGCGGACGGCTCCCTGACCTACGGCGAACTGGAGCGCCGCTCGGCCCTGCTGGCCCAGCGGCTGGTGGCCGCGGGCGGCGGCTCCGGATCGCTCGTCGGGGTCTGCGTCAGCCGCGGCCCCGCGCTGCCCACCGCCCTGCTCGCCGTGATGCGGGCCGGAGCCGCCTGGGTGCCGCTGGACCCGTCCTACCCGCAGGACCGGCTGGACTACATGCTGCGCGACTCCGGTGTCTCCCTGGTGATCGCCGACGAGAGCGCGGCGCGCCGGCTGCCGGGGGACGTCCACGTGCTGGACCCGGACGCCGCCGGCGCCCCCGCCCCGGTCTCCCTGGACACCGCGGGCCCCGGCGATCTCGCCTACGTCATCTACACCTCCGGCTCCACCGGCAGGCCCAAGGGTGTCCTCGTCGAGCACGGCAGCGTCGCCGCCACGATCGCCGGGATGCGGACCGAGTGGGAGGTGGGGCCGGGCGACCGCGTCCTGCAGTTCGCGCCCTCCAGCTTCGACGCCTCCGTCCTGGAGACCGGTGTCGCCCTGACCGGCGGCGCGACGCTGGTCCTGGCCGACTCCGAGAGCGTGGTGCCGGGCCCCGGCCTGGTGGACCTGATGGACCGCCTCGGAGTGACCTTCACCCTGCTGCCGCCGTCGGTGGTCGCCGCGCTCCCCGACGCCGAACTCCCCGCGCTGCGCACCCTGGTGTGCGGCGGGGAGGCGCTGCCTGCGGAGATCGTGGCCCGCTGGAGTCCGGGCCGGCGCGTCTTCAACGCCTACGGACCGACCGAGATCTCGATCGTCGCCACCACGGGCGAGGTGACCGGTTCCGCGACACCCGACATCGGACGACCGCTGCCGGGCGTGCGCATCGACCTGCTCGACAAGGCGGGGCTGCCGGTGGCGCCCGGCGAGATCGGTGAACTCGTCGTCTCCGGCGCCGGGGTGACGCGCGGCTACCTCGGCCGGCCGGCCCTGACCGCGGAGCGCTACGTCCCCGTCGCCGACGGCCGCGCCTACCGCACCGGCGACCTCGCCCGTCGTCTGCCCGACGGCCGCTACCTCTACGCCGGGCGCGCCGACCACCAGGTCAAGATCCGGGGCTTCCGCGTCGAGCCGGGCGAGATCGCCGAGGTGCTGCGCGCGCACCCGGCGGTCTCCGACGCCGTCGTCGTCGCGCGGGGCACCGTCCTGGTCGGCTACGTGGCCACCCCGGACGTCGAGGCGCACCCCGCGGACCTGCGGGCCTGGTGCGCGCGCACCCTGCCCGCGCACATGGTGCCGTCCACCATGGTCGCGCTGCCCGCGCTGCCCCTGACGCCGAGCGGCAAGGTGGACCGGGAAGCGCTGCCGTCGCCGTACAGGTCCGAGGTGAGCCAGGGCGACGAGCCGGCCACGCCCACCGAGGCCGCGGTCGCCGCCCTGATGTCGGAACTGCTCGGCGGCACCCCGGCCGGCGCCACCGACGACTTCTTCCAGCTGGGCGGCCACTCCCTGCTCGTCGGGCGTCTCGCCGCCCGCATCCGCACCGACCTCGGCACCGACATCCCGCTCTCCCACCTCTTCCGCCTCGCCACCCCCCGCGAGATCGCCGCGCTCGTCGACAGCGGCGCTCCCCTCGACGACGCGGCGACCGTGCCGTCGCCTCCGCCGATGCGGCACGCGGACCGGTCCCGGCCCATCCCGCTGTCCTTCCCGCAGGAGCGGGTCTGGTTCCTCGAACAGCTCTCGCCCAGCAACCAGGCGTACCGGATGCAGGCCACGCTGACGCTGCGCGGCGTCCTGGACATGACCGCGCTGCGGTCCGCCCTCACCGAGCTGGTGCGCCGGCACGAGATCCTGCGCACCGCGTTCCGCGAGGTCGACGGGGTGCCCGTGCAGGTCCCGGTCGGGATGGACGAAATCGACATCGAGGTGCCGCTGGTGGACCTCTCCGGTCTGTCCGAGGAGGAACGGGAGCGCGCGTGGCAGGAGTTGTCGGCGCGGGAGCAGGCCCAGCCGTTCGACATGGAGAAGCCCCCGCTGGCCCGCTGGGTCGTGGCCAGGGACGCGCCCGAGGCGTACCGGCTGATCCACGTGGAGCACCATCTGGTGCACGACGGCTGGTCGTTCGCGGTCTTCGTCGGTGAACTGACCCGGCTGTACTCCGTGTTCGCCGAGGGCGCGGAGGCTCCGCCGGAGCCGCGGTTCCAGTTCGCCGACCTCGCCGCCTGGCAGCGGTCCTGGCTGGACGGCCCCGTCATGGACCGCTACCTCGGTCACTGGGCGCGGGTCCTGGACGGGGCCCCGCCGGCCCTCGAACTGCCCACCGACCGGCCCCGCCCGCCGGAGTTCACCTTCCGCGGCGACGTCGTACGGGTGACCCTGGAACCGGACGAGTACAAGCGGCTGCGCGAGGGGGCCAGGAAGTTCGGCGTCACCCTCTACTCGACGATGCTGACCGCGTTCGCCGCCCTGCTGTCGCGGTACGCGGACCAGACCGACTTCGTGCTGGGCGTCGGGGTGGCCAACCGCAGGCTCGCCGAGGCCGAACGGCTGATCGGGATGATGGTCAACACGGTGCCGCTGCGGGTCCGCCTGGAGGACGACCCGACCTTCCGGCAGCTCCTCGCACGGGTCCACGACACGGCGGTGGAGGGGTACGCGTGGCAGGACGTGCCGCTGCAGAAGCTCGTCAAGGCCGTCGCCCCGGCGCGTGACCTCTCGCGCAACCCGCTGTTCTCGGCGATGTTCAGCTTCCACGACTCCGCCGTCCCCGACCTGGACTTCGCCGGGCTGCGCGGCGAGGTGCGCATGGAGCACAACGGGTCGGCGAAGGCGGACCTGAACATCGTCGCGATCCCGCGCGCCGAGCAGCGGGTGGGCAAGCGCCCCAGCAGCGAGGACGACGCGCTGACGATCATCTGGGAGTACGCCACCGACCTCTTCGACGCGGACACGATGCGCAGCATGGTGCGCGCCTACCTCGACCTGCTGCGCGCCGCGCTCGACGAGCCCGACCTGCCGGTGTCCCGGTTCCCGCTGACCGGGGCGGCCACGGCGAGCACCGCCGAGGCCGGGTCCGCCGAGGCAACGGTCGTGGACCTGGTGGAGCGGTGCGTCACGGAGCACCCGGACGCGCCGGCCGTCCGGACGGACTCCGGCTCCATGACCTACCGCGAACTGGGCCTGCGCGCGGACCGTCTGGCACAGGCGCTGTCCCGGCAGGGGGCCGGCCCCGGGCATCCCGTCGCGTTGCGGCTGAACCCCGGCGCCGACCTCGTCGCCGCGCTGCTGGCCGCCGCCCGGGCCGGCGCCCCGGTGCGGGTGCTGGCGCCCGGCGCCGAACCGGCGGCCACGGAGACCCTCTTCACCGGGACGCCGGCGACGGACCCGGCGGTCGTGCCGGACGGCGGGGAGACGCGCGTCCCGTCGTCCCGAGACGACGTCCTGGCCCTGGTCGGCGAGGCGGGGATCACCCGCAGTGCGCTCACCGGCGCCCTCGGCGCCCTCGACGACCTCGGCTTCGGTGCACAGCAGGTCCTCCAGAGCGCCGCGACCGACAGCGCGCTCTTCCTGCTCCAGGTGTGGACCACGCTGGCCCGCGGCGGCACGCTCGTCGTCCCGGAGACGGCGCCGCACTCCCCCGCCGCGCTGGCCGGGCTGCTGGCCGGCCGTCAGGAACCGTTCTCCGCGCTGCTCCTGCCCGACACCACCGTCACCACGCTGTTCGCCCACCACCGTGACGCCCTGGCCCGGGGCGCCGAGGCGGTCCTCGCCCTCGGTCCCGATCTGGACCCCACCGCGTTGCGGGAGCCCGTCGGTGTCCGCCTCGCGGCCGGGTTCGGGACCGCCGAGGTGCCGCTGGCGCTGTACCGGCCGCTCGGTCCGGCCCCGGAACCCGCCGCGGTCGTCGTACCGGTCGGTCACCCGGTGCCCGGTGTCACGGCCGCCGTGCTCGACTCCCGCGGGGAGCCGCTGCCGGCCGGGGTCCCCGGTGAACTCCACCTCGCCCACGGCGACGCCTCCGGGCTCGTGCCCACCGGCCACCGGGCCCGGCACACCGTCCACGACGGCTTCGAGATCCTGGGCGCGGCAGGGTCCTGGCCGACCGTCTCGGGCTTCCGCGTCGCGCCCTACGAGACCCGCACCCGCCTCACCGCCCACCGCCAGATCGCCGAGGCGGCCGTCGTCACGGCCGACGGTGAACTCCACGCCTACCTCGTGCCGCGCACCGGCTCCGCCGTCCCCGACGGCGACGAACTGATCGATTTCCTCTCCGAGTCCCTGCCCGACTACCAGATACCCGCCCGGTTCACGGCGGTGCCCACCCTGCCCGTACGGCCGGACCGCCCTCTCGCGCCGCAGCCCACCGGCCGCGCGTGACCCGCACCGGCGCCCCCATCCACCAACCCTGAGGGAAGCCATGCTGCACGACATGTCCACAGGCCCGGCCGGGACGGCGGTCCGTGTCCGCGGCGCCCACCACAGCGTGGGCCACCACGGAGAGATCCTCCAGGGCGTCTTCGAGTGCGACGGACGCCTGCGCCGCGCCCTGATCACCCTGCCCTGCCCCCTCTACGCGTCCCACGCCGTCTTCGAGCCGTCCGACACCGCGACCGGGATCGTCATGCGTGACCCGTGGCGGACCAAGGCACGCCGGGCCGCCGAGCTGACCCTGCGCTCGCTCGGCGGCGTGCCCGCCGGCGGAACCCTCAGCCTGACCAGCAACATCCCGCCCAGCCGCGGTTTCGGCTCGTCCACCGCGGACGTCGTGGCGACCATCGGCGCCGTCTACGAGGCCGCCGGTCGCCGCCCCAGCCCCGCCCAGTACGCCGCCCTGGCCGTCGCGGCGGAGACCGCGTCCGACGCGCTCATGTACCCGCACCGGACCGTCCTGTTCGCGCACCGGGAGGGCGAGGTCATCGAGGACATGGGCGGGCCGCTGATGCCACTGGCCGTGCTGGGCTTCGGCACCAGCGCGGACAGCCTGGGCACAGACACCCTCACCCTGCCGCCCGCGCGCTACTCGGTGTGGGAGATCGAGGCGTTCCGTCCCCTGCTGGGCACGGTCCGCCGCGCCATCCGCACCGGCGACGTCGCCCTGCTCGGCAGGGTGGCCACCGCCAGCGCCAGGATCAACCAGCGCCACCTTCCGGTCCCCGGGCTCACCGAGCTCCTGCGGGTCAGCGAGGCGGTGGGCGCGGCCGGGCTCCAGGTCGCGCACAGCGGTGACGTGGCCGGGCTCCTCTTCGACCCCGCCCTGCCCGACCTCGCCGCCCGCACCGAGGCCGCCCGCAAGCGCCTGGCCGCCCTGGGCATCGACGACACCTGGCACTTCACGACGACATGATGAGAGCGGAGAGCATGCGATCATCCACTCTGCCCGCGGCCAGTGCGTCGGTCGTCGAGGCGACCGTCCTGCCGCGGCTCATACGGATCGGCCCCAACCTCTGCGTGGCCGCGTTCACCCTGATGAAACTGCTCCCGGCCCGCTTCATGATCGACCGGGCCGAGCAGCGCGGCGAACTCGCCCCCGGCACCACGGTCCTGGAGACGTCCTCGGGCACCTTCGCCCTGGGGCTCGCGATGGTGTGCCGGCTGCGCGGCTACCCCCTGGTCATCGTCGGCGACCCCGCCATCGAGCCGGCGCTGCGCCGCAGGCTCGGCGAACTGGGCGCCCGGGTCGAGATCTGCGCCGAGCCCAGCCCCAACGGCGGCTTCCAGCAGGCCCGCCTCGACCGGCTGGAGGAACTGCGGGCCCTGCACCCCGACCACTACGTCCCCGGCCAGTACCACAACCCCGACAACCCCAACGCCTACGCCGCCGTGGCCGAGCAGATCGCGGAGACCGTCGGTGCCGTGGACTGCCTGGTCGGTCCGGTCGGTTCCGGCGGGTCGACCGGAGGCACCGCGGCCTTCCTGCGGCTGCTCCAGCCGCAGATGCGCCTGATCGGCGTGGACACCTCGCCCAGCGCCATCTTCGGCCAGGTCGACGGACCGCGGGTGGTGCGCGGCCTCGGCAACAGCCTGGTCCCGCCCAACGTCAGCCACGACGCCTACGACGAGGTGCACTGGGCGGGCCCCGCGGAGGTCTTCCGGGCCACCCGTGAACTGCACGCCCTGCACGCCCTCTACATGGGCCCCACCAGCGGCGCGTCCTTCCTGGTCGCCCGCTGGTACGCCGAACGCAACCCCGACGCGCAGGTGGTCGCGTTCCTGCCGGACGAGGGGCACCGGTACCAGGAGACGGTCTACCAGGACGAGTGGCTGGCCGAGCGGGGTCTGCTCGACGCGCCGGCCGCCCCCGCACCCCGTACCGTCACCGACCCGCACGACGCCGTCGGAGGGTGGGCGCGCATGCACTGGCGCCGCCGCTCCCTCGACGACGCCACCCGCGACGGCGCCGGCCGCTCCGGCCCCGCACCCGTGGAGGACCTGTGACCGATCCCTTCCTGGTCCTGGTGGAGTCCAACACCTCCGGCACCGGCCCCCTGTTCGCCCGGCGCGCCCGGGATCTCGGGGTCCGGCCGGTGCTGCTCGCCGAGGACCCGGCCCGCTACGGCTACGCCCGGGCCGAGGAGATCGCCGTGGTCGAGGCCGACACGTCGAGCGCCGACTCGGTCCTCGACGCGATCGCCTCGCTCGACGCGGGTCCCCCGGCCGGGGTGACCACCAGTTCCGACTACTTCGTCGCCGTCGCCGCCGAGGCCGCGCACGCTCTCGGCCTGCCGGGACCCGACCCGCAGGCGGCGATCCGCTGCCGGCACAAGGGCCGTCAGCGGGCCGCGCTCGCCGCGCGGGGCGTGCCGGTGGCCGCCCAGACCCTGGTGACCGACGCCGACGCGGCCCTCTCCGCCGTACGGCACACCGGACTGCCGGCGGTCCTCAAGCCCGCCGACGGGTCCGGCAGCACCGGGGTGCGGCTGTGCGGCAGTCTCGCGGAGGCCGCCGAGCACGCCGCCCTCCTGCTGGCCCGCACCCACAACGAGCGTGGCATCCCGACCGTGCCCGGTCTCCTCGTAGAGGAGTACGTGGACGGGCCGGAGTTCTCGGTCGAGGTGTTCGGGCGCACTCCCGTCACCGTCGTGGGCAAACACCTCGGTGCCGCCCCCTACTTCGTCGAGACCGGGCACGACGTCCCCGCTCCGGTGCCAAGCGCCACGGCACGGTCGCTGGCCGACACGGCCGTGGCCGCGGTCGAGGCGCTCGGCCTCGGGCACGGCGCGGCCCACGTCGAACTGCGCCTGGCCGCCCGGGGCCCCGTGGTCATCGAGGTCAACCCGCGGCTCGCGGGCGGCATGATCCCCGAACTGGTGCGGTCCGCCCTCGGGATCGACCTGGTCGGCGCCCAGGTCGGGGCGGCCCTCGGCCACCGCCCCGACCTGGCGGCCCGCGCCGCGCGCCACTCCAGTCTCCGCTTCCTCGTGGTCGACGAACCCTCCGTGCTCGGCGAACCGCCCGCTGCCCTCGACGATCCGCCGCCCCATGTCACGGCCATGGTCCTCACCGGGACCAGGGATGTGCCGCTCGCACCGCGGCACGACCACCGCGACCGGGTCGGCCACGCCGTCGCCACCGCCCCCGACGCCTCGACCGCCGCACGGGCCGCCGACGCGGCCCTGACCCTGCTGCGCACCTCCCTGCGCGCCCGAACCGCCCTGGAGGACACCGCATGACCGTCTCCGTCACCGGACGTCTGTCCTCCGCCGTGACACCGGCGGCGGCCGACATCCTCTTCGACCGTCACCTCCGGGTCCCCCCGGACCCGGTGGCCACCGAACTGAGGCCCACCAGCGAGGTGGACCGCGCCCACGTGGTCATGCTCACCGAGCGGGGGGTCATCGAGCGCGCGACCGCCGCCCGGCTGCTCTCCGGCATCGAGGAACTCCGCGCCGCCGACTTCGCCCCCCTGCGTCGTCTGCCCGCGCCCCGGGGCCGCTACCTCGCCTACGAGGGCTACCTCGTGGACACCCTGGGCGAGGAGACCGGCGGCGTCCTGCACAGCGGCCGGTCCCGCAACGACCTCAACGCCACCGTCCTCAGGCTCCAGTTACGGCGCCCCTACGACCGGCTGCTGACCGAGACCGACGCCCTGGGCCGGGTCCTCGTGGCGCGGGGCCGCCGCTGGAGCACCACCGTCATGCCCGCCTACACCCACCACCAGCCCGCCGTCCCCATCAGCTACGGCCACTACCTCGCCGGGGTCGCCGCCGCTCTCGTACGGGACATGGACCACCTGGAGCACGCCGGACGCGAACTGGGCGAGAACCCTCTCGGCGCGGGCGCCACCGGGGGGACCACCCTGCCCGTCGACCCGGCGCGCACCACCGAACTGCTGGGGTTCACCGCGCCCCTGACCAACTCCCTGCACGCGGTGGCCTCGCGGGACGTGGTGCTGCGGCTGCTCGCCGCCTGCACCGTCCTCGGTGTGCTCCTGACCCGGGCCGCGCACGACCTGCAGTCCTGGACCAGCGCCGAGAACCCCCTGCTCCTGCTGCCCGACGACCTGGTCGGCAGCAGCTCGATGATGCCGCAGAAACGCAACCCGTTCCTGCTGGAGAACGTCCAGGGCAAGGCGGCCGCCGCGCTCGGCGCGCTCACCGCGGCGACCGCGGCGATGTCGACGGCGCGCTACACCAACGCCATCGCCGTCGGCACCGAGGCGGTCGGTCATCTGTGGCCGGCGCTGGAGGCCACCACCGACGCCGTGGTGCTGCTGCGCCTCATGTTCGAGGGCGCGGAACCCGACCCCGGCCTCATGCTGCGGCGCGCGACGGACGGGCACACGGCGGCCACCGCGCTGGCCGAGCGCCTGGTCGTGGCGGGGGTGCCGTTCCGCACGGCGCACCACACGGTGGGCGAGATCAGCACCATGGCCCTCGCGACCGGCCGCACCTTCGAGGACACCGCCGCCGCACACCTCGGCGACCGGCCCCGGGCCCTGCTCGACGCCCTGGACCCGGCGTCGATCGCCGCCGCGGCCGGGGCCGGCGGCGGCCCCGCCCCGGCGTCCGTGACCGCGGCCCTCGACGACTCCGACGCCGAGCTCGACCGGCTCGCCGCCGCCGCGGAGGCCCGCCGCGCCCACTGGGCGACCGCCGAACGCAGCCTCGGCGACGCCGTGTCCGCCCTGATCCGCCGACCGTGAGGGAGCCCGACCCATGAGCCACGTCGTTGAACTGCGCAGTGACACCTTCACCCTGCCCACCCCCCGTATGCTCGACGCCGCCAGGGCGGCCCGTCTCGGCGACGACGTCTACGGCGAGGACCCGACCGTTCGGGAACTGGAGGAGCTGTCGGCGAAGCTGCTGGGCAAGGCCGCCGGTGTGCTGATGCCCAGCGGCACGATGGCGAACCTCGCCGCGCTGCTCACCCACGGCCCGCGCGGCGGCAAGGCCGTCGTCGGCGCCGAGTCCGACATCTACGTCTACGAGGCGGGCGGCGCCTCGGTGTTCGGCGGTCTCGTCTACGAACCCGTCCCCGCCGCCGCGGACGGCACCCTGCCGCTGGCCGCGGTGGCGGACGCCTTCGACGTCGACCGGGAGGACCCGCAGTTCGCGCTGCCCGCGGTGCTCTGCCTGGAGACGCCGAACAACCGTCTCGGCGGGATCCCCCTCGACACCGGCTACCTCGCGGCGGCCGGCGCCCTGGCCCGCGCGCACGGCGTCGCCCTGCACCTGGACGGGGCCCGCGTGTTCAACGCGGCCCTCGCCCTCGGTGTGCCGGCCGCCGACATCGCAGCCCCGGCGGACACCGTCCAGTTCTGCCTGTCCAAGGGGCTGTCCGCCCCGATCGGGTCGATGCTCGTCGGGGACGAGGAGTCCATCGCCGACGCCCGCCGGTACCGCAAGATGCTCGGCGGGGGGATGCGTCAGGCCGGCATGATCGCGGCGTGCGGGATCGTCGCCCTGACCGAGATGATCGACCGGCTCGCCGAGGACCACGCCCACGCACGCCGGCTCGCCGACGGTCTCGCCGGGATCCCCGGACTGCGCCTGGACGCCGAACCCCCGCGCACCAACATGGTGTTCTTCACCGTGGACACCGACCAGACCGCCCACACCACCGACTCCGTCATCGAGGGCGCGCTCGCCCACGGCGTGCACCTCGCGGAACTGGGGCGGGGCCGCATCCGCGCGGTCACCCACTCCGGGGTCACCGCCGCCGACGTCGACCGGGCCGTGACGGTGCTCGCGGACGTCATGGCCACCGCGCCCGGGGCCCGGTGGTGAGCGAGCAGGTCACCGCGCCCGCGCCGCCGTCGGCCGCGCTCCGCGATCACCACGCGTTCCGGTTGTTCTGGGCGGCGGAGACGGTCAGTCAGTTCGGCACGTACGTCGGCAACGCGCTGCTGCCGCTGCTGGCCGCCACCACTCTGGCGGCGACCCCGCTGGAGATGGGCCTGCTCAGCGCCGCGGAGACGACCGGCTACCTGCTGATCGGGCTCCCGGCGGGGGTGTGGGTGGCCCGGGCCCGGCAGCGGCTGCTGATGCGGCGCGCCAACACCGGCCGGGCGCTGCTGCTCTGCACGATCCCGGTGGCCTGGTGGGCCGGCCTGCTCACGGTCGGCCAGTTGATCGCCGTGGCCCTGGTGTGCGGTGTCCTCGCCGTCCTGTTCGACGTCGCCTACCAGTCCCACCTCCCCGCCCTGGTCGGCCGCGACCGTCTCCTCCAGGGCAACGCCCGTCTCCAGTCCAGCCAGTCCCTCGCCCAGATCACCGGGCCCGGCGTGGGCGGCGCGTTCGCCCAGCTCGCCGGGCCCGCCCTGCCGGTGCTGGCCACGGCCCTCGGCTATCTGGCGTCGACCCTGCTGCTGCGCCGGGTCCGTGAGGCGGACCCGGCGCACCCCGCCGAGGGCACCGACCGGCGGCTGCTCGCCGAGATACGGGCCGGACTGCGGTTCCTGGTCCGCAGCCGCCCGCTGCTGGCCATCACCGCCTGCACGGCGACCGCGAACTTCTTCGCCGGGGTGCTCAGCGCCGTGCAGGTCCTCTTCCTGACCGGCGTGCTCGGCCTCCCCGGGTCCGCCGTCGGGGCCGTCCTGAGCGTACTGGGCCTGGGCGGGGTGCTCGGGGCGCTCTCGGCGTACCGCGTGGTGCGCCGCGTCGGCCAGGCCCGCGCGGTGTGGCTGGTACCGCTGGTCACCTTCCCGGCCCTGCTGCTGGTGCCGCTCGCGGGGCGCGGGGTGCTGCTCGTCCCGGCCCTGGCCGGGTTCCTCGTCACCGGGTACGGCGTCGTCGTGTACAACGTCGCCCAGGTCAGCTACCGGCAGGTGGTGTGCCCCGACACGATGCTGGCCCGGGTGAACGCCTCGGTGCGCTTCGTCGGTTTCGGCGCGATGACCGTGGGCGCCCTGGCCGGAGGCGTGCTCGGCGGGTCGGCGGCCGGGATCAGGGGCACCCTGTGGATCGCGGCCTGCGGCACCTGCCTGGCCGCGGTGTGGGTGGTGTGCTCACCGCTGCGCGGGATGCGCGACTTCGCCGGCCCGGGAGTGGATGGGGCCGGTGGTGCCGCCGAGCGGGGCGCCTGACCGGCCGCGGGTACGGGCGAGGATCTCGGCGACGATGGACACCGCCGTCTCCTGCGGGGTCGTGGCGCCGAGGTCGAGCCCGATGGGCGCGTTCAGCCGGGCGAGGGCGTCGGGCCCGACCCCTTCCGCACGCAGGAGTTCGAGGCGGCGGGCGTGGGTGCGGCGCGACCCCATGGCGCCGACGTAGCCGAGCGGGCGCCGGAGCGCGTCGCGCAGCAGCGGGATGTCGAACCGGGGGTCGTGGGTGAGCACGCACACCACGGTGCGTTCGTCGGTGTCGGTGGCGGCGAGGAACCGGTGCGGCCAGTCGGTGACGACGCGGTGCGCGTGGGGGAACCGCTCGGGCGTGGCGAAGACCGGGCGGGCGTCGCACAACGTGACGTGGTAGCCGAGGAAGCGGCCCGCCTGGGTGAGGGCGTCGGCGAACTCCACCGCTCCGAAGACGAGCATCCGCGGGGCGGGTCTGCGGGTGTGCACCAGCGCCTCGGCACCGGCGCAGTCGGCGCCCTCGGGGGTGCGCACGAGCCCGGTGACGCCGGTGCGGTGGACGCCGGCGGCGAGCGCGGCCAGCCGCGGCGGCACCGGCCCGGCGGGAGCGGGGGTCCCGTCGTCGGACAGCGGCAGGACGCGGCCCGCCAGCGTCGGGTCGGCGCTCCGGGTGATCTGCAGCAGGCCCACGGTCCGCCCCTCGGCCGCCGCGGTGAGCGTGGCCGCCAGGTGGTGCCGGTCGGCCGGGTGGACGCGCTGGACGTGGACGCGGATGCCGCCGCCGCACATCAGGCCGGCCGCCCAGGCGTCGGTGTCGGAGGAGTCGAACTGCGCCTCCTCCGGGGTGCCGTCCTCCTTAAGTTGCTGTCGGCACAGTTCGTGGACGGTCGCGTCCACGCATCCGCCGGAGACGCTCCCCGCCACCCGCCCGTCGGCGTCGACGGCCATGGACGTGCCCACCGGCAGCGGGGTGCTGCCGGTGGCATCGATCACCGTGGCCACGGCGAAGGGGCGGTCGGCGCGGCACCAGGCGGCGAGGGCGGGGGCGATGTTCAGCACGGGGGCCTCTTCTCGTACGCGGTGCCCGTGGGGCGGGCGGGCCGGATCAGCGGGCCGCGGTCACGGCCGGGGCCCCGCGCCCCGCCGGTACCGGCGGTGGACGCGGGGCCCCGGTGGTCACCCGGCGGGCCGCGGGCGCAGCAGACTCAACCGGGGTTCGCCGGTGGGGTCCTGGCAGTCCAGGCGGGCCGTGCCGCCGACCGGCAGGGTGACCATCGGGTCGGCGTGGCCCAGCGGGAGGCCCGCGGCCACGGGCAGGCCGGCCGGCAGGATCCGCAGCAGGGTCTCGTCGTGCCCGGCGAATCCGGAGGACGTCGGCCGCGGACCGCTGATCCGGCTCAGGACCACACCGGCCGCCCGGTCGAGGACGCCGGCCAGGCGGAACTGCTCCACGCGCGCCCAGAACTCGTCCGGGGCCATGCCGTCGGCCTCCAGGAACAGGATCGAGCCGGGGGCGGGTTCGGGCCACAGGGGGGTGCCGAGCAGCAGGCCGAGCACCAGGAGGGAGCCTCCCCACAGAGGACCCTCGGCCGTACCGGTCCGCAGGGTGCGGGGCGGCTGGGCACCGCTGTTGCCGTGGCGGCGGCGGTCGTCCTCACGGTCCCAGAAGAGGTTCTCGTCCGACCAGTCGCCCGCCGTGGGCACGGTCCGCTCGGTCCAGGGGTGGCGCGCGCCGAGCACCTGGTCGAACTCGGTCTCGGTGGCTTCCCAGGGGCCGTCCGCCTCGCCCCATTCGGAGACGACCATGGGGCCGTGGAAGGCGATCAGTCCGGACCGGTGGGGCACCAGGTTGACCAGGGAGGTCAGGTCGCTGTAGCCGACGAGCGGTTTGCCCGCGCGGCCGATGCGGTCGAAGTCCAGGTACGGGAGGACGGGGGTGAGCGTCCAGCCTCCGACGGCCGCGATCACGCCGTCGGTCTCCTCAAGGAGCGTGTGCAGCTCCGCGGCGAGCGCGGCCGGCGGCAGGGTGCCCGGGCCCTGTGCCGACCGGCAGGAATCGCCGACGACGACGGCGTGTCCGCGCCGGCGGAGCGCGGCGAGGCCCCGGGCGAAGCGGCGCGGGAAGAGGACCGGGGCCGGGGAACTCGGGGCCCACACGCCCAGCGTGGCGTTCGCGGGCAGCGCGGCGGGCCAGCGCGCCGACGTGGCGCCGCCGGGCACGGCCGGGGTCGTGCCCGGTGCGGTGGGCGCGTGCGGTGCGGTGGTCGTGCTCGGTGCGGTGGGCCTGGTCATGCGGTCGCTCCGATCTCCTCGTCGCGGCGGTCGGGGCCGGCGGTCCACTCCTCGTGGCCGCGCAGGGCCAGGTGGTCGAGGAGGCCGTCGACGGTCAGGGTTCGTTCCGGTTCACCCGTGCCGCGCGCGCCGCGCAGCCGGACGGTCCCGCTCCCGGCGGCGTCGCGGCCCACGACCACCCGCCAGGGCACTCCCACCGCATCGGCGAAGCGCATCCGGCTGCCCATGGACGCGCCGTGCCGGTCGTCGAGGACGACGCTGACGTCGGCGTCGAGGAGGGTCCGGTAGACCCGCTCGGCCGCTTCCGTCGTGCCGGGGTCGCGGCCCTGGACGGTCACCGTGACGTCGAAGGGCCGCACCGCGGCGGGCAGGGCGATGCCCTCGGTGACGCGGTGCTGTTCCAGCAGGGCCAGCACGCAGCGTTGGATGCCGATGCCGTAGGTGCCCATCACGGGGGTCCGCAGCTGGTTGTCCTCGTCGCGGAAGCGGACGTCGAAGGCGGGGGTGTGCGTGTAGCCGTAGCCCATGGCGACTCCGCCCTGGGGGATGTCGTCCTCGGCGGTCCTCGGGCGCGCGGCGTCGCGGTGGTAGGGGATGGTGCGGCTGCGGGGACGGTCGCCGCGGGCGTAGGGGAAGATGAACTCGAAGCCGCCGGTGGCCTCGTCGCGGACCAGTTCGGCGCGCAGCCGCAGGCGGTCCAGGACCGCGCGGACGGTGCGCTGGGCGTGTGCCGCGCTGGCGAGGTACGCGGTGTGGTCGGTGTCCAGGCTGGCGAACAGACAGCACTGGAACTGGCGGGAGTTGTAGATGCTCTGCGGCCGGTCGCGGAACCGGAAGATCTCCCGGAACTCGAACAGCCGCATGGGGAGCTGCCGGTGGGAGGCGAGCCCCGCCGAGCCGATCCAGCTCAGCAGGGGTTCCTCGCTGGTGGCGGCGAGGGTGTACTGCTCGAACGGGGCGCTGAAGCCGATCAGCTCGCCGCCGAACCGCTCCAGCCATCCGGCCGGCGCGAGGGTCTCGACGCGGTGGACGGCGGGTCCGCGGAACTCGGCGTACCCGGCGCGTTCCATCTCTCTGCGGACGACCTGCCGGATGTGGGTGACCAGGCGCTGGCCGATCGGGGCGAACCAGGGGAATCCGGCGTCGGTGAAGCGGGCCAGTCCGAGGTGGTGCGCGAGGTCGGCCTCGGTGTCGTCGGGATCGGGAAGAGGTGCGCCCAGCAGTTCGCTGTGCGGGATCCTGCTCAGTCTCATCGGTACTCCGGTACGGGCGTAGGGATCCGGTGGGCCGCCAGCAGGTCCAGGACGCGCCAGGGCGGCAGATGGCGCTCGGTGAGGCGGACGCCGAGGTGCGCGAGCGCGTCCTCCACCGCGCCCACCACGGCCGAGGGGGCCAGGACCGCGCCGCCCTCCCCGAGGCCGCGGAAGGGCACGTCGCCGGTCCGCCGGGACTCCAGGTGGACGACGTCGATCGCCGGAGCGGTGCGGGTGGTGGGCAGCAGGTACTCGGTGAGGTCGCGGGAGAGCTGGGCACCGTCGGGTCCGTACCCCGACCGTTCCTGGAGCACGGTGCCGATGCCCTGCACGGCGCCGCCGCGCAGTTGTCCGTCCGCGATCGCCGGGTTGATGATGCGGCCGCTGTCCGCGACGACGAGGTAGCGGTCGACGGTGACCGTGCCCAGTTCGGGGTCCACCTCGACCCAGCAGCAGTGGGTGGCCTCCGCCCAGCCGGTCTCCTCGCTGTCGAAGACCTCGCTCACGTCGAGCCGCGCCCGTTCCCCCTCCGCGGCGACGCACGCGGCGGCCAGGTCGGCGACCGTGCCCACGGTGCGGCCGGCGCGCCGGTCGACGACCTTCCCGGCGACGACGTCCAGGTCGAGGGGGGCGTGTCCGGTGCGCCGCCCGACGGCCGTCAGCAGGTTGGCCCGCAGGGTGCGGGAGGCGCGCAGCACTCCCCCGCCCGCGAGGGCCGCCGCCCGGCTCGCGCCGGTCCCGGCCAGGCTGTAGGGCACGAGGTCGGTGTCCCCGTGCACGACGTCGACCGCGTCCAGCGGCAGGCCCAGGGTGGTCGCGGCGATCTGCCCGAGCGTGGTGACGTGGCCCTGGCCGTGCGGGATCTGTCCGGTCCTGATCTGCGCGCGGCCGTCGGGGCCGAAGAGGACCCGGACGGGTTCGGGACCCATGTGGGCGCCCATCGCCTCGTGCAGACTCCACGGGCCGGGCGCGGGTTCCAGCAGGGTCGCCACGCCCAGTCCGAGCAGCCGTCCCGCCGCGCGGGCGGCCGCCTGCCGCGTGCGGAACTCCGGGACGGCGGCCTCGTGCCGGGCCCGCCGCAGGGTGGAGCCGAGTGCGGGGACGTCGTTGAGCCGGGCGCCGGTGATCATGCGCGGATCGGGGCCGTCCACCGGCGCGAGGTGCCGCAGCCGGTAGTCGGCGGGTTCCTCGCCCACCGTGCGGGCGATCAGGTCCATGGTGCGTTCGGCGGCGAACGTCGCCATCTCCCAGGGGCCGCGGTAGGCGACGTACGGGGTGCGGTTGGTCAGGGTGAGGCGGCCGGTGAACTCGTAGGCGGGCACGCGGTAGGCGTTCGGGATCAGGCAGCCGACGATGGCGACGAAGACGGCGCTGGCGACCGGGGGCACGGGGTAGGCGCCCTGGTCGACGACGAGATCGGCGCGCACGGCGAGCAGTTCGCCGTCGGTCCCCAGGGCCGCCTCGACGTCGATCTCCTCGCCCCGGGCCTGTCCGGCGGCGATCAGGTGTTCGCGGCGGTCCTCGATCCAGCGGACGGGGCGGCCCAGGTGACGGCTCGCCCAGCACACGGCGATGTCCTCGCGGAACACGCCGCCCTTGATGCCGAAGGAGCCGCCCATGTTCGCGGGGACGCGGACCCGGACCAGGTCGAGGTCCAGACCGAGGACGTCGGACAGGTACTGCCGGTGGGAGGTCGGCGACTGGGACGCCACGTCGTAGGTGAGCCGACCGGTGCCGGGATCGTAGGAGGCGAGGCCGCCCCGGGGTTCGAGGGGCGCGTTCTGCACCCGCTCCTGGCTCAGCCGGTGGCGCACCACGCGGGCGGCCCGCGCGAAGGCGCCGGTCACGTCGCCGTGGACGCGGTGCTCGGTGTAGAGGACGTTGCCGTCCAGGTCGGGGAAGAGGGGCTGGTGCGCGCCGTCGGCGCCGGCTCGCGCGTCCAGGACGGGCGGCAGGTCGTCGTAGCCGACCACTACGAGCGAGGCGGCGTGCTCCGCCTCCGCCTGGCCGGTGGCGACGACCAGGGCGACGGGGTCGCCCTCGAAGCGGACGCGGTCCTCGGCGAGCGGGGTGAAGTCGGGGGCGGTGTAGCCCTCCAGGGGGCAGGCGATGGTGATCGGGTTGAGGCTGCCGCGCAGGTCGGCGGCGGTGAGGACGGCTACCGTCCCGGGCGCGGTACGGGCCGCCTCGAGGTCGAGACCGGTGATGCGGGCGTGCGGGCGGGTGCTGCGGACGAAGCGCGCGTGCAGGACGCCCGGTCCGTCGAGGTCGGCGATGAAGCGGGCGCGGCCGTCGAGGACGGTGCGGTCCTCGGCGCGCAGCGCGCTGGTGCCGATGGCGGACTCGGTGGTCGCGGCGGGAACGGACGGCGTGGGCGCGCCGCCCGGCGGCGCGGGTGTCCATGTGCCGGCCGCGGTGAGGGTGGCGCGGACGATGCTCTCGTAGCCGGTGCACCGGCACAGGTTGCCCGCGAGCCGGTGCCGGACCTGTTCCTCGGTGGGGTCGGGGTGCTCGGTGAGCAGGGCGTGGATCTCCATGAGGAATCCGGCGGCGCAGAATCCGCACTGGAAGGCGTGTTCGGCCCAGAGCACCTCGCGCAGGTGCCGCATGAGCGGGTCCCCCGGGTCCTCGGCGGTGCGGACGGGCAGCCCCTCGGCCTGCGCGGCGAGGACCGTACAGGCGCGGGCCGTACGGCCGTCGAGGAGCACCGTGCAGGAGCCGCAGACGCCGTCCTCGCAACCGAGCCGGACGGATTTGCGTCCGAGGCAGTCACGCAGGTGGTCGGCGAGGGTCCCGCACCGGTGCGGCTCGCCCGGGAGTGGTTCGGGGGCGGTGCCGGGTGTGCGGGTCATAGTGTCTCCCCCGTCGGTACGGGCGGTGTGTGACGGGCGGAGCCGTTCGGTACGGGTGGTGCGCCCGCGCCTGGGCGGCGTGCCCTGGTGATCGCCTCGGTCAGCACGCGGTCCGCGAGGACCCGTACGGCGTGTCGGCAGTACGCGGCGGGAGGTCCCTGTCGCTGCGGCTGTCCCGGGCCGGTGGGCACGGTCTCCGCGGCGGCGGCGCCGACGTCCCGGAGCCGGTGGGTGACGTCCACCGCGGTGGGCGGGGAGACCCGGGTGCCGACGGTGACTTCGGCCCGCAGCACGGTGCCGTCCGGTGCGGTGTCGACGACCGCGGCGACCGAGGCGACCGGCCGGCCGCCGACCGGGTGGGCCACCTGGCCGAACGCCTGGCCGCTGCCCGGCCCGCGCAGGGGCAGCTCGACTGCGGTGAGGATCTCGTCGTGCCGCAGTCCCGGGCCGGCGAGGAGGGACCGCAGCGCGGTCGTGCGCGCACCGCCGGGACCGCTGACGAGGAGGCGCGCGTCGAGGGCGTACGCGGCGACGACGAGCTGGGCGGGGTGGGCCGCGTGGGCGAGGGTGCCCCCGAAGGTGCCGCGGTGCCGGACGGAGGCGTGGCCCGTGCGGGCCGCGGCCTCGGCCACCAGGGGGGCGGCGGCACCGATGCGGGCGTGGGTGGCGAGGGTGTGCTGGCGGGTCATGGCGCCGATCCGCAGGAGGCCGTCGTGCTCGCCGACCCCGGTCAGCTCCCCCAGGTCGCGGAGGTCGACCAGCAGGCGGGGCGTACGGTCCCGGGACGCCAGCAGCGGGACGAGGCTCTGGCCGCCCGCCAGCGGCAGGGCCTGGCCCGGCGGGGCGTCGGCCAGGCGGGACACCGCCTCGCCGAGGCGCCGGGGCACCACGTGGGCGATCGGGGGGAGCTTCACGGACGACGACGCCCTCTCTCGGGACGGGGCCCGCACCGGAGCCCGGGGGATCCGGTGCGGGGCGGGGGTCAGGGCCGCGGGAGGACCGGGCTGGAGTCGAACAGCTCCGGCTCGCCGAGCTCGTCCGCCTCGCAGCGCACCAGGAGCTCCGTGTAGCCCATCTGCGCGAGGTTGTCGCGGAAGAGCCTCATGTAGACGGCGTACTGCTCGGCCAGCACCTCCCGGGCCTCGGCGCTCAGCTCGTCGAGGTGCGGACGGGCGAGGATGTCCTGGATGAAGGACTCGACGACCTCGTCGGAGATCCAGTCGAAGGTGTACTGCTCGCGGGAGAACGGGATGCGGCCGTCGCCGAGGAAGAAGTCCAGCCAGTAGGACTCCTCCAGGGGCTCCACCGTGACCTGGATGGCGGCGGTGACGTCGGCGAGCAGCTGCTCGGAGGGCTGCTTGACGTAGTACATCGGGATGGCGGCGATGAACCCGCCCGGCTTGACCACCCGGGAGTACTCGGCGAGCGCCTTGGCGCGGTCCGGGATGAGGGAGGTGACGTTGCCGCAGAAGACCAGGTCGAAGGTGTCGTCGGGGTAGCCGGTCGCGGTGGCGTCGTTGACCTCGAAGGTGATCAGGTGGGCCACGCCGAGGCTCTCGGCGCGGCGCCTGGCCTCGGCGATGCTGCGCTCGTTGATGTCGATGGCGGTGACCCGGCAGCCCACCAGACGGGCCAGCTCGATGGCCGTGATACCGGTGCTGGTGCCGATCTCCAGGACGTGGCTGTCCTTGTCGAGGTGGGCTCCGACGGCCAGGTGGGAGATGGTCTTCACGCCGCCGGGCGGGCGGTTGGTCTCGCGCACGACGGAGATCAGCTCGTTGTAGTTCATCGCGCGGATCTGCTGGGCGGTCAGGTCGCCGAGGTTCATGAGGTGCTCCTTGTGAGAGGGGTGGGAGATATCCGGGCCGAGAGGTGGAGCCGGAGGGGTCAGGGGGTGGCGGGGAGGCCGTTGGCGCGCTCCAGGAGCTGCAGGTCGCGTACGTCGGTGTGGCGCAGGACCCACATGAAGAAGCGCTCCACGCCCATGCCGAAGCCGCTGGTGTGCAGGGGCTTCTCCTGCTTCATCCGCAGGTACCAGTCGTAGTCGTCGGGCGAGACGCCGTGTGCGGCGAGCGCGCCGAGGGCGTGGGCGGCGTCGGTGTGCCGTTCGCCGCAGCCGACGACCTCGCCGGGTCCGATGAGCAGGTCGGCGTTGAGGGCCTTGGCGCCGGTGGCGTCGGTGGCCTGGTAGAAGGGGACGGAGAGGTGGTCGAAGTGGGTGAGCCACACGGCGGGACCGTGCAGTTCCATGAGCCGGCGCTCCCCCGCCCTGGTGATGGTGCGCCACTGGTCGTGGAACTCGAAGTACTCCGGGTCGCCGCCGAGGGCGGTCACGGCCTCGTCGAAGGTGATCCGGGCGGTCGGCTTGGCGAGGAAGTCGGTGAGGTGCTCGATGCCGCCGGCGATCCGGGCGACGGGGCCCTCCAGCTCGCGCAGGACGGCCTCCGTGAGGTGGCGCAGGTAGGCGTCGGCCACCGCGATCACGTCGTCGAGGCCGCCGGGGATCTCGGCCTCGCTGTGGAAGAACTGGCTGAGGTGCGTGGCATCGGTCTCCTCGCCGCGGAAGCTCGGCATGAGGTAGTAGCAGCCCTGGTCGGCGATGCGGCAGCCGTACTCCAGGAGGAACTGCATGGAGTCGGCGAGGTAGGTGGGGACGCCGAAGAGGTCCACCTGGACCGGCAGCGAGTCGCTGCCCAGGCCCATCGGCGAGGAGATGGAGGAGGTGGTGACGGGCAGGTGGAGCGCCTTGACCTGCCGGGCCCGCCAGAACGCGGCGGTCTCGTAGTTCACCAGGTCCTGGAGGTCGACCAGGGAGGTGTACAGCGGGTCGTCCAGGATCCGCAGGTAGCGCGGCAGAGCCTCGGCGAGCGGCCCCTGCGGCGGGCGTGAATCGACTTTCGACATACCGTGGACCTCCAGTTTTTCGCGCACGCCCGTCAGGGACGGGATCGGGGAAGGGGGGTCGCCGGCGACCGGGCGGCTGGTCCTCGCTCCGGCGGCCGTTCGACTGATCGCAGCCTGGCACCCGCCGATTCCCGTTCCGTTGCCGTTCGTTCCGTGGCCACCGCCCGGTGCGCGGGACGCAGGGAAAGCGATGGGTACGGCGTGGGGCGCGGCCCTGTCGCACCGGGCCACCGGGAGCGCACCACGGGGGCTCCTGATCCCGGCTCAGCCCAGGGCGGCGAGCCAGGTCTCCACGAGGGAACGGTCCAGGAGGCGCTTGCGGAACACGCCGCTGCAGCGGAGTTCGTCGCCGGTGTCCGAGATCCACAGGCTGAGGTCGAACATGGCGTCGGACAGCGTGGGGACGCTCAACTGCCCGCGCACGCCTTCCAGTTCCAGGCGCATGACGGGGTTGCCCGAGATGAAGACCGAGCGGCGTTGGTAGGCGAACTCCCCGTTCCCGGCGTCGCCGTTGCCCACCGCGTCCCGGATCACGTCGAAGGGGACGCCCTGGTGGCGCAGGGTCCACAGCACGCTCTCGCGGACCGCTTCGGCCATGGCGGTCAGGTCGGCGGACCGCGGTTCCCGCACCGTGACGGGCAGGACGCTGACGAAGTTGCCGAGCACGTCCCGGGCGGCGGGCACGAAGCGTCCGGGCAGCGGGGAGAAGAAGGAGAGGCCGGGACCCAGCACACTGGGGCGCATCGCGTGCAGCAGCTTGGCGGTGGCCAGCATGAAGCTGGACACCGACAGTTCGGCGGCCTGCCGGACGTGTCGTGCGTAGGCGGCGCCGGTGAGGACGGTGGCGGCCTGCTCGCCCTCCCGGGTGCACTCGGTCCAGGACAGGGGCCGGGCCAGCACCATGTCGGGGATGCCGTCGGGCAGGCGTCGGCGCCACGCGTCGCAGAGTTCGTCGCGGGCCGCGCCGGCCAGGGCACGGCGTTCGGCGGCGGCGACCCGGGCCAGCGAGGCACGGGGCCGGGCGCGGTCGGTTCCGGTCGTGGCACCGTCGCGGTACGCGGCGGACAGGTCGTCGAGGAAACGGGCGTAGGAGATCCCGTCGCAGACCGTGTGATCGGCCGTGACGACCAGGACGCAGCCCTCGCCGCCCGGGTGCCGCACCAGGGTGACCCGCAGCAGGCGCCCGTCGCGCAGGTCGAAGGGCCTGGTCATCTCGGCGTCCGCGAGACGGCGGGCGGTCGCCCGGGTGGACTCCCGGTCGGCGGCGACCGGCTCGACGACGACCACCCGCGGACGCCAGTCCGTCTCGCGGTACTGGGGTCCGTGGTCGGGGTCGACCCGGTAGCGGTGCGCGAGCGCGGGGTTGAGGACCACGGCACGCGCCAGCGCCCCCTCCAGGCGGGGCACGTCGATGTCGACGCCGGGGAATGCGAAGAGGAAGCAGGTCAGATTCTCCGACGGCAGGGAACCGTCGTCACGGAGCTGGTGGCGCAGGCCGATGCTCATCCGGTGCGGGACGCCGCGCCAGAGGCCGGGCGGGGCCTCGGCGGGGGCGCCGGACGGGGCCTCGTCGGACGCTTCGGACAGGACCTCGGCGGGGGCGCCGGACGGGACCTCTGCGGGTTGGGCGGTCAACGGAACTCCTCAGGAATCGCGGGGCTGCGCGAGCGGTACGCCGTCACCGGCCGCGAGCGCCGACCGGCCCGGCGCCTGCCCGCGCAGCGGTGGCCCGGGGTTCGCGATCGGGTCGGCGCCGTCGTGGTCGGGCACCGGACCCGGAGCAGGCGTCCGGGGTCCCGCACCGGTGGAACGGCGGTCCGCGGCGAAGCCCGCGAGGTGCAGGAAGGCCGCCGCCACCTGGGCCAGGGCCAGCACGACGAAGAGCGTTCGGGTTCCCTCCGCCCGGATCGTCGTGCCGCTGACCAGCAGTCCGCAGGTACCCCCGGCCAGGGCGACGGCGGTGGCCACGGTGAGCGCCTCGGGCCGGACGGCGCCCGGCAGGCGCAGCGCGCGTACCGCGGCGACCGGCGCGCTGGAGACGCCGTTGAAGAGTCCGGCGAGGACCAGGCAGCCGAACACGGCGGTGATCCCGAGCTGCAGCGGCAGGACCAGGAAGCAGAGAGCGAGGAGCACCCGGCCGCCGACCGCGAGCACCGGTGCGGACAGGTGCCGCAGCAGGGGGCCGACGAGCAGGGTTCCGGTGAGGGCGGCGGCGCCGAAGGCACCGGACAGCGCTCCGGCGACCGTGGGCCCGCGTTCGCCGAACTCCAGGGCAATGACCGGCAGGGCCGCGAACAGGCCCTGCCAGGCGAACTCGGAACAGACGAGGGCGAGCGACCAGGTGGCGGTGAGGGGATCGGCGAGCAGGGCGCGTACGCCCGCCAGGCCCAGCCGCGAGGGAGGGGGCGGCGACGGGACGGCCGGGGGGAGGAAGCGGCGGAGCACCAGCAGCGACAGGGCGAAGCTGACGGCGTCGGCGAGGATCACGGGGACCGGGCCGCACAGGGCGACCAGGACGCCGGCGAGGGGCGGTCCGAGCGTCATGCTGAGCCGCATGGCGCCCTGGAGGGCGGCGGTGGCCCGGCTCAGGAGTGTCCCGTCCTCGCCGACGACGTCCGTGAGCGTGGCCTGCTGGGCTGCGGAGTAGGGCGCCATCGCGGCGCCGAAGACGAACATCGCCGCGGCGGTCAGGGGCACCGCGAGGGTTCCCGCCGAGGCCAGGAGCGGGACGAGCGCGATCAGTACCCCGCGGTAGCCGTCGCCCAGCAGCATCACGCGACGGGGTCCCGCGCGACCGGTCCAGGAGGCGCCCAGGGTGCCGATCAGGGTGGTCCCGGCCATCTGAGCGGCCATCACCACGCCCATGGCACCGGCCGATCCGGTCCGGGTGAGCATCAGCCACGGCACGGCGACGACGGTCAGCGAGCTGCCGAGCATCGACACGCACTCCGCGGCGAGCACGGCCCGCAGCGCCGGGTGGCGCCACAGGCCGGCGCCGCGGGCGGCGCTGGTGTCGGGGGCGGTGCCGGTGCCGCTCACGGGCGCGGTCCGACCACGTGTTCGGTGAACTCCGCCAGGCGCGGCCGGCTGAACAGCACGCTCAGGTCCACCTCGCGGCCGAACCGGCGGGAGACCTCGATGATCAGGCTCTCGGCGAGGAGCGAGTGGCCGCCCAGTTCGAAGAAGCTGTCCTCGGGCCGGACGTCGTCGATGCCGAGGACGTCCTGCCACAGTCCGATCATGGTGGCGAGGGCATCGTCGTCGGTGTGCGCGGGGTCGGCCGGGCCGGTGCCGGACACGGCATCGGAGGCCGGGTTCGAGAGGATCCCGGCCACCGGGGTGTCGGGGTCGTCGGCGACGGTCCAGAGGATGTCCTGGTAATCGGCGGCCAGGGCCTTGAGCAGGGGCTCTCCCAGGGCTCCGACGGGGTCCTTCCACAGCACATGGGTGCCGGCGCTGTCCTCGCGGACCATGACGGCCAGGGTGAAACCGGCGGTGCTCTCGATGTCCTGGAGGCTGAGCACCGCGTGGCAGCCGGGCGCGTCCAGCCGCAGGTCCATGACGTCCAGGCCGTCGCGCAGGCCCGCGTGCCAGTACTGGAAGATGCTGCGGTGGGTCAGTTCGCGGGCCTGCGGGCCCACCAGCCCGGCGCTGCGCATGATCGTCGGCAGCGGCAGGTCGCCGTGGGCGAGGGCGCTCTTGACCCGTCCGCGGAGCCGGCGCATCACGTCCGTGTAGGTGTCGGTCGCGCTCACCTGGGCGCGCACCGGGAGCAGGTTGACGAAATAGCCGACCTGCTGCCGGGTCTCCTCCAGGGTGCGGCCGTGGAAGGGCAGGAACGACAGGACGTCCTGGGCACCGGTGTGACGGCGCAGCAGGGCGTAGTAGCCCGCCATCAGGGTGGTGACGTAGGAGACGCCGGAGGTCTCGGCGCGGTGGCGCAGTCCGGAGACCAGGTCGTCGGGCAGGACGTCGCTGAGCATGGCGGGGCGGGGCGGGTCGGCGGGGGTGGCCGGGAGGGTGAGGGGGGTGATCCCGGTGCCCAGCTCGGCGGCCCAGTAGGCCCGGTGGCGTTCGCCGTCGGTGTCCTCCGCGAGCCGGACCGAGCGCAGGGCGTGCGCCTGGAGGGCGCGGGGGTCGCCGGGCACGTCGACCGGTTCCCCTGCGTACGCCTGGCGCAGGGCCTCCAGCAGGAGCAGCACGGACGCGCCGTCGGCCACGATGTGGTGGAACGTCAGCAGCAGGACCTTCCAGTCGGGGCCGGTGAGGAGCTGGACCCGGGCCAGCGGGCCGGTGCGCAGGTCGAACGGGCTCTGCCAGGCCAGGCGTACGGCCTCGTCGCGGGCGAGGTGCGAGGTGATCTCGGTGACGGGGATCGGCGGGGCGTCGCCCCAGTCCAGCCGGTGGCGGCCTGGGCTGCCCGTCACACGCCCCCTGAGCTGGGGGAACGCCGTGCCCAGGCGGTCGACCGCGTGGCGGAGTCGGGCGGGATCGAGGTCGCCGTCGACGGCGAGCGGGACGGGGATGATGTTGGTCCACTGCCGCGGATCGATCTGCCAGGCCACCTTCATGGCCTCCTGCCCCACGGAAAGGGGCACGCTGTGCGGGGTGGTGTGCGGGGACGTGAGTGAGGTGGTGATCGGGGTGGTGTGCGGGGTGGTGTGCGGGGTGGTGTTCATCGAAGGTCGTCTCCCGGGTTCCACACGTGATGGTGTCGTGATGAGGGGCGCCGGACGCGTGGGGCGTCCTCGCCCGCGGAGGGGGCGGCCCGGTCAGATCCGCAGCCGTACCCGGTGGCGGCGCAGCCAGGCGTCGAGTTGGAGGAGCATCTCCACGTCCGCGCGCCCGAACCACCCGCCCCGGTCGAGGAGCCGGGGGTCGTCGGCCACCCGGGCGGCGGCGCCGAGGTCCGTGACGGCGTGCACGGGTGCCGACGGGTCGTCGAGCAGGTCGCGCAGTCGGCGGGTGACGAAGGCCTTGTACCGGTCGTCGTAGAGGGCGGGGAAGGTGGACTTCCGACGTTCCAGGACGGAGGGCGGCACGAGGTCGCGGGCCAGGTCGCGCAGAATGCTCTTGGTGCGTCCGCCGGTGAACTTCATCGCGACCGGGACGTTGTACATGAACGTGTAGAGCGCGTGGTCGGCGAACGGGAACCGCATCTGGACCCCGGCGGCGGCGCCGAGTCGTTCGGTGTGCAGCATCGTCTGTTCCAGCAGCCGGGTGACGGTCAGATGGTCGATCTGCCGCACGGTGCGGCGGCCCGGTGAGTCGTCCGGGAGGACGGGGACGCGATCGAGCGCGGTGCGGAACACGCGTTCCAGGTATCCGTCGACGTCGAGGACGCGCAGCAGGTCGGGGTGGAACAGACCGGTGCCGATGCCGTGGGCGACGCCGAACCGGCGGGCCTGTTCCAGCCACGGGAAGGTGGTCAGTTCGGGCACGCCGTCGAGGTCGCCGTAGAGGCCGCCGAACATGGTGTCGGCGGCCTCGCCGGAGAGCCCGACGGCGGAGTGCACGGCGAGGGAGCGGCTGAGCAGGTACGGGGTGACGTTCTTGTCGCCCCAGGGGGTCGGGTAGTCCTTCGCGGCGAGCACCTCTTCGCGGGTCGCGGGGTCGAGGACATGGTCGATGTCGACGACGACGTCCTCGTGGTCGCAGTCCCAGAAGCGGACGACGTCCTCGATGAAGGGGCGGTCGGGGATGCGGGAGGTGGTGCGGGCGAAGGACACGGTGCCCGTGACCGGCCGGCGCCCGGTCCCGGTGGCGACCAGTCCGGCGAGCACGCTGGAGTCCAGCCCACCGGAGAGGAGCACGGCCGTGTCGTCGTCCTCGATGTCTGCGGCGACCGAGGCCCGCAGCAGCCGGTCGGCCTCCTTGGCCGTGGCGTCCGCGTCGAGGACGTGTTCGTGGGCCTCCAGGGACCAGTAGGCGCGGGCGCGGATCGTGCCGTCCGGGGTGAATCGGAGCACGGTGGCGGGCGGGACCTCGTTGACGCCGCTCAGGGCGCCGCGGCCGTCCTCGCGCATCAGGGTGAGCAGGGCGCACAGGGCGTCGGCGTCGGCCTCGGGGCTGACCATGGGGTGCGCGGTCACGACGGCGACATCGGAGGCGAAGACCACGCCGCCGGGCGTGCGGATCCAGCTCAGGGGACGGACGCCGAACCGGTCCCGGCCCAGCACGAGGTCACCGGACCGGGTGTCCCAGACGGCGAACGAGCAGAGTCCTTCGAGCCGTTCGGCCAGTCCCGTGCCCCAGCGCAGGTAGGCCCGCGCGATCACCTCCGAGGCGGAGGGCGGGTGCGGACCGGGCTGGCGGCCGGCGCCGAGCGCGTCCCACAGGGCCGCGGCGTTGCGCAGATGGCCGTCGCACACGGCGACCGCGACGGTCCGGCCGTCCTCGCGGACGGTGGCCGGGGCGGCGGGCCCGCGCCGGACGGGGTCGCCGCGCTGGACGAGCGCGGCACGCGGTTCGCTCCAGGTGCCGCCGTCGTGCGGGGCCCGGACCCGCAGGCCGGTGAGCATCCCGGTCACCTCAGCGTCCGCGCGTGTCAGATCACGCTGTCCGTCGGTCCATCCCGCGATGCCCGCCACCCGGTCCCACCTCGCCCACGGCCGTCTGCTGCACGCCACGCGGTGCCCCCGGACCCGCTGGCCCGGACCGGCTGGTCCGCGTCGCCTTGACGCCGTCACGCTAGGTGGGGGCGGTACCGGGCGACCCTCCGTCGGGATTCCGCCGGGGGGCTCCGCCGAGCGGGCCCCGGAACGCGGAGGGCACGGTGCGGGAACGCCGCCGTTCGACGCGGCACCGGTCCCCCGCCCCACGCTCGGCGGTCGTCGCGGCGCCGGCCCGCGGTCCCTGGACGGTCGCAGTCACCCCGGCCCGCGGTCCCTCGACGGTCGCAGTCATCCCGGCCCGCGGCCTCCGGGCAGTCCGCAGCACGCCGGCCCACGGCCTGCGGGCCATCACCGTCCCTGCTCTCCCGCGTCCCCCAGCCGGTCACTCCTCTCGCGTTTCCCTCCGACAGCGCGGCGCCCCGGCGCCGTTCACCTCCCGGCGTCGCCGCCGCCCCGCGCGGGCGGGCAGCGCCGGAAACGGCCGGACACCGGGCCGGAACCCGCTCGGCCCGGAACCCGGAACACCGCTCTGGTGCACTGCTGGCGCAGTGGGGGTCCTGGCCCCGCCGGGCTCCGGCAGCGGCCCGAGGTGTCCTGTCCTGGAGGAGACGCAGGTGAAATCACGCGTTCTTGAGCTGGTGGAGGAGCGGGCACGGTCCCGTCCCGAGGCCACCGCGGTGGAGTCGGCGGACGGCGTCCTGACCCGCGGTGCGCTGTGGGAGCGGGCGGGACTGCTGGCCGCAAGCATGACGTCGCGGGGGCTGCGGCCCGGCGAGGTCGTGGTCGTCGGCACGGGCCGCACCGCCGAGCTGCTCGTCGCCGTCCTGGCGACGCTGCGGGCGGGCGGCGCGTTCTGTGTCGTGGACCCGGGCTACCCCCCGTCCCGGATCCGGCGGATCCACCGCGACAGCGGGGCCCGGTTCGTGGTCGCCCCGGGTCTTGAACTGCGTCCCGGACACCCCGGCCCGCCCCTGGAGGGGCTGGCGTACGTGGTGTTCACCTCCGGCTCCACGGGACGGCCGAAGGCGGTGGGGATGCCCCACCGGGCCGTCGACACGCTGATCGACTGGACCCTGGCGAGCACCTCGCGCAGGCCGCTGCGCACCCTTCAGTTCGCCCCGCTGGGCTTCGACGTGTTCGTGCAGGAGGTGTTCACGGCGCTGTGCAGCGGCGGGGTACTGCGGCTGCCCGCCGAGGAGGAACGCCGGGACCTGGTGCGGCTGGCCGAACTGCTGGAGGCCTGGCGGATCGAGCGGCTGTTCGTGCCGCCGGTCGTGCTGGACCGGCTCGCCGCGGTCGCGTCGTACACCGGTACGGTCCCGCGCTCGCTGCGGCAGGTGGCGGTGGCGGGCGAGGCACTCCGGATCACCCCGGGGCTCAGGCGCTTCTTCGAGGAGCTGCCCGGATGCCGGTTGCACCACCACTACGGTCCGTCGGAGACCCATGTGGCCGTCGCACACACCTTGACGGGCCCGCCCGCGTCCTGGCCGGACCTGCCGCCGATCGGCACCCCGCTGCCGGGATTCGGGGCACGGATCGTCGACGGGGAGCTGTGGCTGACCGGTCCGGGTGTGGGCTACGGCTACCTCAACGACCCCGCGGAGACGGCACGCCGCTTCGTCCCCGCCGGCGACCCGGCGCGGACCGCCGACGCCCCGGGTCGGACCGCCGACGACTCGACGCGCACCACGGACGCCTCGACGCGGACCGCCGACGCCCCGGCCCGGACCGCCGACGACTCGACGCACACCACAGACGCCTCGACGCGGACCGCGGGCGGAGGCCGGACCGCCACGGCCTACCGCACCGGCGACCTCGTCACACGAGATCCTGACGGACTGCTGCGCTTCCTCGGGCGGGTCGACCACCAGGTCAAGATCCGCGGCCATCTGGTCGACCCGGCGGAGGTGGAGGCGGTTCTCGGCGGCCTGCCCGGAGTGCGCGAGTGCGCGGTGACGGCCGAACAGGTCGCCGGGGAGACGCAGTTGGCGGCTCATGTCGCCGGGGACACAGCGGGACTGCGGGCCCGGCTCGCCGCGGCGCTTCCCGCCCATCTGGTGCCCGCGCGGATCCAGGCCGTGGACCGGCTCCCGCTCACCGCGCACGGGAAGGTCGACCGCGGGCGGCTGCCCTCCCCGGCCGGCCGCGGCGCGGTCGGCGACCCGCCGACCGGGACCGTGGAGCGGGACGTCGCCTCGGTGTGGTCGGCGGTCCTGGGCCACACCGACATCGGACGGGACCAGCTGTTCCAGTCGCTGGGCGGCACGTCCCTGTCGGCCGCGCTGGTCCTGGCCAGGCTGCGCGCCCGCTACCCGGCCCGGGTCGACCTGCACAGCTTCCTGTCCGCGCCCACCGTGCGCGAACTGGCCCGACGACTGACCGAGACGCCCGACCCGGTGGGGGACGCATGAGCCCGCGGACGCTGGACCTGTATCTGGAACTCATGAAGAAGGTGCTGTCCAACACCATCTACGAGGATCCGCCGATCCCCGCGGACTGGGCGCCCTCCACCGTCTACGACTCGCTCAACCGCAGACTGGGCGTCGACTGGCCCAGCCAGGCCCACACGATGATCGGCCGACGGCGGCTGGACAACCTCCAGTTCTGCGTGGAGCGGGTGCTGGCGGACGGCGTGCCGGGCGACCTGATCGAGACGGGCGTCTGGCGAGGCGGCGCGTGCATCCTCATGCGGGCGGTGCTGCGCGCCCACGGCGTGACGGACCGCCGGGTGTGGGTCGCCGACTCCTTCCAGGGCATGCCGCTGCCCGACGCGGACACCCACCCGGCCGACCGCGCGCTGGCCGCGCACACCCACAACGACGTCATCGCCGTGGACCTGGACACCGTGCGGCGGAACTTCGAACGGTACGGCCTCCTCGACGACCAGGTCGTCTTCCTGCCGGGCTGGTTCCACGAGACGCTCCCCGCCGCGCCGATCGGGAAGCTCGCGGTGCTCCGGCTCGACAGCGACCTGTACACCTCCACGGTCGAGACCCTCGACCTCCTCCACCCGAAGGTGTCACCGGGCGGATTCGTGATCGTCGACGACTACCACATCCCGGCCTGTCGGGACGCCGTGCACGACTGGCGCGAGCGCCACGGGGTGACCGAGGAGATCGAGGACATCGACGGACTGGGTGCCTTCTGGCGCCTGACGCCCCCGGAAGGAACCACCCCGTGAACGCAACGCTCCCCGCCGTGCGCGCCCTCGTCGCCGAGGTGTTCGGGCTGCCGGTGGACTCCGTCGACCCGGACCGGCCACTGATCGCGCTGGGGGCGGACTCGCTGGTGCTGCTCGCCCTGACCCGGAAGGTCCACGACCGGTTCGGGGTGCGGCTGCCGGTCCGCGCGCTCTTCGAGGACGAGCTGTCCGTCCGCTCGGTGACCGCCCGGCTCACCCCGGACACGGACGTCTCCGGCGGTTCGCCGGCCGCCGCGTCCGTCGACTTCAGCCTGTACTTCTTCGGCGACTACCCGCACGGGGACGGACCCGCTCGGTACGAGGCGCTGCTGGCCGCCGCCGAGTTCGGCGACCGCAACGGCTTCCACTCCCTGTGGGTGCCCGAGCGTCACTTCCACTCCTTCGGCGGGCTGTTCCCCAACCCGGCGGTGCTGGCCGCCGCGCTCGCGGTGCGCACCCGCTCCATCCGGCTGCACGCGGGCTCGGTGGTGCTGCCCCTGCACCATCCCGTGCGGGTGGCCGAGGAGTGGGCGATGGTCGACAACCTCTCCGGTGGCCGGGCCGGGCTGTGCGTGGCGTCCGGCTGGCACTCCGGCGACTTCGTCCTGGCGCCGGAGCACTTCGAGGACCGGCGCGAGCTGATGTACGAACGCCTGGACACCGTGCGCCGGCTGTGGTCGGGCGCGCCGCACACCGGTGTCTCCGGCGACGGCGACACCGTGGAGGTGACCCTCTTCCCGGCACCCGTGCAGTCGCGGCCGCCGCTGTCCGTGGCCGTCCTGTCCAGCCCCGCGAGCTGGGAACGGGCGGCGCGCGAGGACGTCGGCGTGGTGACCAACCTGATGCAGCAGGACGTCGACGACCTGGCGCGCAACATCGCGCTGTACCGGAGCACGCGTGCCCGGTGCGGGCTGGACCCGCGGGAAGGCCGGGTCACCGTCCTCGTCCACACCTATCTGCGCGGCGACGCCGAGCGGGCACGGCAGGAGGCGTACGGGCCGTTCCGCGCCTATCTGATGTCCTCGCTCTCCCTGTTCGACAACGCGGTGCGCAGCCTCGGGGTCGAGGTGGACCTCGCCCGGACCCCGGCCGACGACGTCGAGTTCCTGCTGGAACGCGCCTACGACCGCTACTGCGCGACCCGCGCCCTCATCGGCTCCCCGCACGGTGTGCGGCCGGTGCTGGACGCGCTGGTGCGGGCGGGCGTGGACGAGGTGGGCGCGTTCGTGGACTTCGGCCTTCCGGCCGCGGACATGCTGGCGGGTCTCCCCCACCTGGCCGTACTCAAGGACGAACCGTCGCCTGCCGTCGCACCTGACGGACCGTCCCCCGCCGTCGCCGCGGACGAGCCGTCCCCGGCCGTGGCCGCGCCCGCCTCCCCGCAGCAGCGGCGGATGTGGCTGATGGACCGGATGGATCCGGGACGCGCCGTCCACAACGAGCCGAAGGCCGTGGAGCTGGAGGGTCCGCTGGACCGGGACGCGCTGCTCGACGCGCTCCGCGCGGTGGTGGACCGCCAGGAGGCGCTGCGCACCGCTTTCCGGGAGGAGGACGGTGTCCTGCGGCAGATCGTCGGGCCGCCGTTCACCCCGGACTGCCCCGTCACCGATCTCACCGGGCGCACGCGCGAGGAGGCTGTGGCGGCGCTGCACGCGGCGCACGGTTCGGCCCCCTTCGATCTGACGACCGGTCCGCTGTGGCGGGTGGCGCTGGGCGTGCTCGGTCCCGACCGCCATCTGCTGTATCTGGTGGCGCACCACAGCGTCTTCGACGCGCAGTCGACCATGGTCTTCCTCCGCGACCTCGCGGCGTGCCATCGGGGCGAGGCCGCTCTGCTGCCCCCGCTCTCCCCGGCACCGGTCCCGGACACGCCCCCGGCCGGCGACGGTCTGGAGTTCTGGAAGAGGCTGCTGGACGGTGCCCCGGTGCTGCGGCTGCCCCTCGACCGGCCGCGCGGTGTCTCGCGCCCCGCGCTCGGCGCAACCCTCTCGCACGAGTTCGACGGCGCGCTCGCCCGGCGCGTCCGCGCCTTCGGCCGCTCGGTCGGCGCCACGACGTTCACCACGCTGCTGAGCGCGGTCGCCTCCGTGCTCGGCCGGTTCGGCGACACCGACGACGTCGTGCTGGGCACCGCGGTCTCCCACCGCCCGCCGGGCGCCGAGGACCGGATCGGGATGTACGTGGAGACCCTGGCCCTGCGTCTGGACCTGTCGGGCGACCCGTCCTTCGCCGGTCTGGTACGGCGGGTGCGCGGCGCGGTCATGGAGGCGCTGGAGCACCGGGACGTGCCCCTCGACGCGGTGGTGGAGGCGGTCAACCCGGAGCGGGTCCCGGGTACCAACCCGCTGTTCGACGTGCTGGTGGAGTTCGAGCAGACGGCCGACGCGGATCTGGGCGGAGGGGGTCTGTCCGCCCGGCTGCTGCAAGTGCCGCGCGCGCAGGCGCCGTTCGCCCTGACCTTCTACTTCGCGGCGCGCCCGGACGGCCTGGGGTGCACGGTGGAGTACGACGAGCGCCTCTTCGACCCGGAGACGGTCGCCCAGTTGCTGCGCTACGTCGAGGAGCTGCTCGGCCGGGGACTCGCCGACTCGGCGGGCGCCCTGTCCGCGCTGGCCGGACTGACCGAGGCGGACGCGCGGTTCGTGGCGTCCCACGACGGGTCCGGGGACGCGGAGCCCGAGCGGGCCGAGGACGGTTCCTCGGCCCGGGCCGTCGCGGCCGACGAACCGGCCTGTCTGCACGAACTGTTCGAGCGGGCGGCGTCCGCCACGCCCGACGCGGTCGCGCTGTCGGGCCCGCACGGCACGACCCGGTACGGCGAGCTGGACGCCGCCGCCAACCGCCTCGCCCACCGTCTGATCGGCGAAGGGGTGTCCCCCGGCAGCACCGTGGCCGTCCTGCTGCCCCGGGGAGCCGGACTGATCACCGCCGTGCTGGCGGTCCTCAAGTGCGGGGCGGCGTACGTCCCCATCGATCCGGCGCTGCCCGAGGCCCGGCGCACCGCCATGGTGCGCGACAGCGGCGCCGTGCTCGTCCTGACCGACCCGCAGGCGGACCCCGGCTTCCCGGCGACCTCGCCGGGCCTGGGCACCGACCCCGGCTCGACGGCCTACCTGATCTTCACCTCGGGGACCACGGGCGGCGCCCGGGCGGTCGCGGTGCCGCACCGGGGTCCGGTCGCGCTGGTGCGCTGGCAGTCGCAGGCGCACCCCGCGCTGCGCACGCTCCAGTGGACCTCCCCCGGCTTCGACGTGAGCGTGCAGGAGATCTTCGGGACGCTCGCCGTCGGGGCCGAACTGGTCCTCCTGGACGACGCCGACCGTCTCGACCCGGCGACCGTGGGCGAGATCGTACGGCGTCACGAGGTGCAACGCCTCTGCCTGCCCGGCACGCCGCTGGCGGCGCTGCTGCGAGGCGCCGGGCCGATGCCCTCGCTGCGGGAGATCTTCTGCGCGGGTGAACCCCTGCGCATGCTGCCCGCGCTCAGCGGGTTCCTGGCGGCCCAGCCGCAGACACGTCTGTTCAACCAGTACGGTCCGACCGAAACCTCGATCATCGTCACCGAGCATCTGGTGACCCCGGACGACGGCCCGAGTCCGCCGATCGGACGCCCCGTCACCGGCGTGCTGCTGCGCGTCGAGGACCGCGACGGCCGTCCGGTCCCGCCCGGGGTGCCCGGAGAGCTGCTGGTCGGCGGGGAGCAGGTGACCGACGGCTACCCGGGCGACGAGGCCCTCACCGCGCGCCGCTTCGTGGACGACGGAACCCGGCGCTGGTTCCGTACCGGGGATGTCGTCCGCTGGAACCGCGACGGCACCCTCGACCATCTCGGGCGTACCGACGACCAGGTCAAGATCCGCGGGTTCCGGGTCGAGCCGGGCGAGGCGGAGGCGGCGCTGGGCGCGCTGCCCCAGGTGGCCGGGGCGGCGGTGCTCGCGGAGCACGAGCCGGAACCGCGGCTCGTCGCGCACGTGGTGCTGCGGGAGCCGCTGGAGGACTGGGTGTCCGTCCTGCGGGCGGGGCTGGCGGAATCGCTGCCCGGTCACCTCGTCCCGGCGGCCTGGTTCGCCGTGGACCGGCTCCCGGTGGGCGCCAACGGGAAGCTGGACCGGGACCTGCTGCGGAGTTCGGGCGTCGCCGAGACGCTGCCGGCCGGCGGTCCGCCCGCCACGCCCGAGGAGGAACGGGTGCACCGGCTGTGGTGCCTGGAACTGGGGGCGGAGAGCCTTCCCGCGGAGGTGTCCTTCTTCCAGGTGGGCGGCAACTCGCTGAACGCCGTGCGGATGCTGGAGCGGATCCGCACCGAGACGGGCGACCGGGTGCCGATGGCCGAGTTCCTGAGAGCGCCGACGATCCGCGCCCTCGCGCGGCGTTTCGAGGGTGTCCGATGACCGGCACCAGGACGCGCGGCGATGCATCGACCGCCGCCGACAAGCGGGGCGATGCCTTGACCGCCACCGACAAGCAGGGCGTCGGGTCGACCGCCGCCGAGGCGCGCGGCGGCGCGGCACACGGCACCGAGGAGCGGAGCGCCGCGGAGAGGGGCACCGAGGAGCGCATCGCCGCGGCCCTCTCCGGTCTGCTCGGCGGCGGCCCGGTCGAGCGGAACGTCCCCTTCCGCGCGCTGGGCCTGACCTCTCTCCTCGGCACCCGGCTGCGGGTGCGCCTGGAGCGGGAGTTCGCCCGGCCCGTGCCCGCCGCCGCACTGACCGAGCACTACACGGTGACCGCCCTGGCCCGGTATCTCGACGGCACCGTCCGGACCGAGCCGCGGCCCCCGGTCCGGATCGGTGCGCCGTCGGCCGTGGATCGGCGGGTGGCCGTCATCGGCATGGCCGCCCGCTTCCCCGGCGCGCCGGACATCGACGCGTTCTGGCGGAACCTGCGGGCCGGGGTCTGCTCGGTCGGTGAGCCGCTGTCCGACGTGGATTCCTTCGACGCCGCGTTCTTCGGAATGAGTGCGCGCGAGGCGGAACGGACGGATCCGGCGCACCGGTTGCTCCTGGAGACCTGCTATCACGCGTTGGAGGACGGCGGCTGTCCGGACCCGGACGACGGGACCCGGATCGGCGTCTTCGCGGGGTCCGGCATGAACCTCTACGGTCCGCAGCCTCCGTACTTCCTGCGGGCCGACGCGACCGGCGACCCCCTTGACGCGGTCGCCGAACTCATCGGCGGCCAGGGGGACTTCCTGGCCACCCGGGTCGCCTACCACCTCGGTCTCACCGGCCCGGCGGTGACCGTGCAGAGCGCCTGCTCCACCTCGCTGGTCGCGGTGCACCTGGCGGTCCAGGCCCTGTTGACGGGCGACGCGGACCTGGCGCTCGCGGGTGCCGCGGCCGTCCGCCGCACGCCCGCACCCGACGGCCCGCCGGACCCGGAGTACATCCTGTCCCCCAGCGGGGTCGTGCGCGCCTTCGACGCCGCCGCCGACGGCACCGTGGGCGGGGACGGCGTCGCCGCGGTCCTCCTCAAGCCGCTGGAGCGGGCACTGGCCGACGGCGACACCGTGCACGCGGTGATCCTGGGGTCGGCGGTCACCAACGACGGACGGGCCAAAGCGGGTTTCACGGCCCCGTCCGTCCGCGGGCACGCGGCGGCGGCCCGGCACGCCCTGGCGCGTGCCGGCGCCGAGCCGCACACGATCGGCTATCTGGAGGCCCACGGCACCGGTACCGCCGTCGGCGACCCGATCGAGTTCCGGGCCCTCACCGAGGCGCTGACCGCCGGGCCGGGTCCCACCGGACGTACCGGCCTCGGCTCGGTCAAGCCGTCGGTCGGGCACCTCGACACGTGCGCGGGCATGGCCGGTCTGGTCAAGACCGTACTGATGCTGCGCCACGGCGAACTGGTGCCCACGGTGAACACGACCGCCCCCGATCCCCGGCTGGCGTGGTCCGACAGCCCGTTCTTCCCCGTCACCGAACGGGCACCGTGGCCGGCCGGCCCGGGACCACGCAGGGCGGGCGTCAGCTCCCTGGGGTTCGGCGGCACCAACGCGCACGTCGTCCTGGAACAACCGCCCGCCCCCGCCGTCGCGGGCGCCTCGGGGCGGGAGGTGCTCGTACCGCTCGCCGCACCGGACCAGGCGTCGCTGCGGCGCCGGGCCGAGCAGCTCCGCGACTGGCTGCGCGGGCACGACGACGTCCCGGCGGGCGACGTGGCCAGGCGGCTGCACGCCGGGCCGCCCCGCTCCGCCGCGCGTCTGGCGGTGTCGGGGCGGACGTCCCGCGAGGTGGCGGATGCCCTGGACGCCGCGCTCGCCGCACCGCGGCGGGACGAGCCGCGGCACGGCGAAGGTCCGGTCGCGTTCGGTCCTGCGGCGTTCGCGTTCCGCGGCCAGGGCGCCGGTGCGGTGGACTTCGCAGCCCTCCGGGACGAGCCGGTCTTCCGGTCCGTCGTGGAACCCTTCGGCGAGGTCCTGGACCGGCCCCAGGCAGCCCAGGTCGTCTTCCAGGTCGCGCTCGCCCGGCAGTGGGAGTCCGCCGGGGTACGGCCCGGTGCCGTCGTCGGGCACAGCCTCGGCGAACTGGCGGCACTGTGCACGGCGGGCGCCCTCCCGCTCGCCGAGGCGGTCCGGTTCGCACTCGTGCGCGAGGAGTTGACCCGGTCCACCAAAACCGGGCGGATGCTGGCGATCAGTGCTTCCGTGGACGTGGCGTTCGACGCGGCGGCGGCGACAGGGGCCGACCTCGCGGCCCACAACGCGCCCACCTCGCACACCCTGTCGGGCCCGGAGGCCCTGATGGACCGGGCGGAGTCCTGGCTCGACCGGCACCGGGTGCCCCACCGGCGGCTGCCGATGACGACCGCGTACCACTCCCACCTCATGGAACCGGTCCTGGACCGGCTGGCCGAGCACGCCCGGGACCTCGACTGGCATCCGTTGCGCATGCCGTGGGCCTCCGCGGCCGACGGAGAGCGTCTGCCCGCGGGGACGGTCCCCGAGGCGGACTGTCTGGTGCGTCAGGTCCGGTACCCGGTGCTCTTCGACCCCGCGCTGCGGACCCTGGGCGCCGCCGGCACCCGGGACTTCGTGGAGATCGCGCCGACGCCCGTGCTGCGGGACTTCGGCCGCCGGGTGCTGCCCGACAGCGCCTGGTACCTCTGGGGACCCGCCGGGCTCGCCGCGCTGTACCGGCGCGGCGCACCGCTCGACTGGGCCGCGCTGAACGGCCCCGGCCCACGGGCCCCGCTGCCCGGCCACCCCTTCGCCCGTCGGAGGTTCCCGTGGTGAGCGCGGCGGGCTCCGGGCACGACGGGCCGCTGCTGGTGCTCGACTACCCGGGGGAGCGTCCGGAGGCCGGGGTGGCCGAGCTGGGCCTGCCCGGACCGCGCGACCTGCTCGCCGTACCGCCGCCGCCCCTCCCGCCCGGCCGGTACCTGGCCGCGCTGTCCGCCGGGCGGCCACCGGGATCGGCCGGAGCGGTGCTGGCCTACTGCGCTTCGGCTCCGCTGGCCGCCGTACTCGCCGCCGGAGCCGGGCGCGCAGGCCGTGCGGCGCCGTTGGTGCTCTTCGACGCCGAACCCGTGACCGCCGCGACCGTCCTGGCCGCCTACGGCAACACCCTGGCCCAGCTCGGTGTCCGGCCGGACCCCCGGGAGGTGCGGCACCTGACCGCGCAGGTCCCGGATCCCGAGGCCTTCCTCACCACGGCGCGGGCCCGGCTGTCGGACCACGTCGGCGCGGCCCTGCGCGCGGACGGGGCCGCCACCGAGGAGGTCGACGACCTCATCTCGACGGTCACGGACTCCGCGCTGCGGTGGCTCGCCCATCTGCTGGCCGCCCACCACGCACCGCCGCCTGACCGCACCGGCCCGACCCTGCGGATCCTGTCGGCGCACACGCCGGGCGACGGCCTGCGGCTCATGTGCGACCGCACGGACCTGCTGCGCGATCCGCGCACGGCCGAAGCCGTCGTCTCCTTCCTGACCGCGCACGGCGCCCTCACCGGTCACGAGCGGGCCCCGGCGTAGTCCCGCACCGTCACAGGCACCGCACACGACCTTCTCGCTCGACTTCCCCAGCGGAGACCACCATGGAACTTCCGGCGTCCAGCGCCCAGCAACGGATGTACTACCTGGAGGCCGCGGCCGGTCCCTCGGCCGTCCACCACCTGCCGGTGGCCCGCCTGATCAGCGGTGACCTGCGGCCGGACGAACTGGCCGCCGCCGCGCAGCGCCTGGTGGACCGCCACGAGGCGCTGCGGACCCGGTTCGCCCTCCGGGACGGACGGCTCACCCAGGTCGTGGACGAGGGCGCGGCCGTCGACTGGCGGTACGACGAACCGCCGGGGACCGCGCGGGAGTCGCTCCCGGACGACGCGGTGCGCCGCTGGACGGACACCGAGCGCGACCGCCCCTTCGACCTGGCGGCCGGTCCCCTGTTCCGGGTCCGGCTGCTGCGCACGGGCCCCCGGCGGTGGCGGCTCCTGCTGTGCATGCACCACATCGTCAGCGACGGCTGGTCGGTGGGGCTGCTGCTGGCGGAACTGTTCGCCGCGCAGGCGCCGCCCGCGGTGCCGTACCGCGTGTTCACCGCCGACCAGGACATGTTCCTGCGGGGAGCGGAGGCCGATCGGGAACGGACGTACTGGCGGGACAGGCTGGGCGACGGGCCGCCGGCGCTCTCCTTTCCGCCGCCCCTGACGCGGGGCGCGCCGAGCGGCAGCCACGTCTTCGCTCCGCCCGCCGAGGTGGTCGAGCGGCTGCGCGTGCTCGCGGCCGCGTCGGACACCACCCTGTTCGGGGTGCTGCTGACCGCCTACGCGATCCTGCTCGGCCGGTACACCGGGGTCGACGACGTGGTGATCGGCACGGTCGTGGCCGGCCGGACCGACGCGCGCTTCGACCGGACGGTGGGGCTGCTGGCCAACACCGTCGCCCTGCGGGCCGACGTCGGCACGGACCGCGACTTCCGCGCCCTGAGCGTCGCGGTGCGCGACGAGCTGTTCGCCGCGCTGGAGCACCAGCGGCTGCCGTTCGACGAGGTCGTGGCGGCCGTCCGCCCGGAGCGGGGCGTGGACGGTGCCCCGCTGGTGCGGGCGGCGTTCACCCTGCGCTACAGCGAGCCGCCCCGGACCCCGCGGCCCGGACTGCATGTCGAAGAGGTCGACGTACCCGTCACGGAGGCCAAGTTCCCGCTGCTTCTGGATGTCCTGGACGAGGGACGAGGGGTGCGCTGCACCCTGGAGTACCGGGGCGACACCCTGGACGAGGCGACGGCACGGCAGTTCGCCGAGCACTACGCGCGGGTGCTGCGGGAGGTCGCGGAGCACCCCGACGTCCCGCTGTCCCGGGTGGAGGTCGTTCCGGCGCCCCCCGCACCCGCCCGGCACGAGCCCGTGGTGACGCGGTGCGCCCACGAGGTGTTCGCCGAGCAGGCCGACCGGCGTCCGGAGGCGGTCGCCGTCGTCGCAGGCGACCGCGCGCTGACGTACGGCGAGTTGGAGAGCCGGGCGAACCGGCTGGCGCATCGGCTGCGCGCGCACGGGGTGGGTCCGGGGACGCCGGTGGGTCTGCACGTGTCGCGGTCCGTCGAACTGGTCGTGGGACTGCTGGGGGTACTCAAGGCGGGCGGTGCGTACCTGCCGCTGGACCCGGCCCACCCGCCGGCCCGCCTGCGGCGCCTGGCGGCCGACGCGGGCCTCCGCGTCCTCGTCACCGACAGCGCTCTGCCCGGATTCGCCGGACAGAGCGTCGCCGTGACCGACCCCTCGCTCGCCCGGCACCCGGACACCGTGCCGGACACCGGGGTGACCCCGGACGATCTGGCCTACGTCATCCACACGTCCGGGTCGACGGGCACCCCCAAGGGCACCCTGGTGCCGCACCGCAACATCGTGCGGCTGTTCTCCGCGACCGACCGGTGGTTCGGCTTCGGCGAGGACGACGTGTGGTCGCTGTTCCACAGCCACGCCTTCGACTACTCGGTGTGGGAGCTGTGGGGTGCGCTGCTGCACGGCGGGCGGCTGGTCGTCGTGGACCCGGACACCACCCGGTCGCCCGCACGCCTCCACGCGCTGCTCCGCCGCGAGCGGGTCACCGTGTTCAGCCAGACGCCGTCCGCGTTCGCGCAGTTCATCCGGTATGACGCGGACGCGCCGCACGGACTGGCGCTGCGCCGTGTGGTCCTGGGCGGGGAGGCGCTCGACCCGGCCGTGCTGCGCGGCTGGTTCGCCCGGCACGGCGACGACAGCCCCCAGGTGATGAACATGTACGGCATCACGGAGACCACCGTGCACGCCACGTGCCGCCGGATGACCGCGGCCGACCTGACCCGTGCCGGCAGCCCCATCGGGGTCACCCTGCCGGACCTGCGCGCCCATGTCCTGGACCACCGGGGCCGCCCGGTGCCGCGCGGTGTCGTGGGCGAACTGTGGCTGGAGGGCGCCGGACTGGCCGACGGCTACCTCGGTCTGCCGGGGCCGACCGCTGAGCGGTTCGTGGCGGGGCCGGAGGGCCGCAGGTACCGCACCGGCGACCTGGTGCGCACGCTGCCCGACGGGGAGCTGGAGTACCACGGGCGGATCGACGACCAGGTCAAGATCCGCGGGTTCCGGGTCGAACCGGGCGAGGTGCGGGCGGCGCTCGCGGCACTGGACGGGGTACGGGAGGCGTACGTCGCCCACCACGACGGCCGGCTCGTCGGGTACGTCGTGCCCGGCTCCGCCGCCGGCGCCCGCGCCCGGGTCCGCCCCGACGTCCTGCGGCGCCGACTGCGCGAGCGGCTCCCCGACCATCTCGTCCCGGCCCAACTGGTGGTGCTCGACCGGTTGCCGCTGAACGCCAACGGGAAGGTCGACCGGTCCGCGCTGCCCAGTCCCGTGGAGCAGGCCGTGGGCCCCCACGTGGAACCCGCGACCGCGGCCGAGACGACGCTCGCCGCGATCTGGCGCGACGTGCTGGAGCGGCCCGTGGTCGGGGTCGACGACAACTACTTCGCGCTGGGCGGGGACTCCCTGCGCACCGTCCGGATCGTCTCCCGCGCCCGGGACGCGGGGCTGCACGTCGACGTGGCCGACCTGCTGCGGCATCAGACGGTCCGGGAGCTGGCGGCCGTCGCCGTCTGCGCGCCACCGACCGGACCGGAACCGCACGAGCCGTTCGCCCTGCTCCCCGCCGAGGACCGGGCCCGGATCGGCGCCGGGATCACGGACGCCTATCCGATGACCCGGCTCCAGGCCGGGATGTTCTTCCACAGCGAGCGCTCGGGGCTCTACCACAACGTCAAGGCGTACACCCTGCGCGGCGGGTTCGACGCGGACGCCTGGCGGGAGGCCGTCGCGGGCCTGACGGAGAGCCACGAACTGCTGCGCACCTCGTTCGAGCCGACCGGGTTCACCGAGCCCGTCCAACTCGTCCACGCGCGCGTGCCGGTGCCGTTGACCGTGGAGGACCTGCGCGGCCTGCCCGACCTGCAGGAGCGCTCGGCGACGCGGTTCGAGGCCGAACGCACCACCCCGTTCGACCCGTCGAGGCCGCCCCTGGTCCGCTTCCACCTCCAGCGGCTCACCGACGACCTGACCCGGCTGTTCGTCACCGAGCACCACGCCGTCATGGACGGCTGGAGCGAACGCTCCCTCCTCGTGGAACTCCTCGCCCGGTACGCCCGGACCGGCGTACGCCCGCCGCCCACGGCCCGGTTCCGCTCCTACGTCGCCCTGGAGCGGGCCGCGCTCGACGACCCGGCGCCGCGGGACTTCTGGAGCCGGGAGCTGGCGGGCATGACGCTGACGGAACTGCCCGGCCGGCGTTCCGCCCGCGGCGGGACCACGATGCGCTATCTGGAACGGCCCGTGACCGCGGACCTCTCCCAGGGCGTCACCCGCCTCGCGCGCGGCCTCGGCGTGCCGGTGCGCACCGTGCTCCTCGCGGCCCATCTGCGGGTCATGGCCCTGCTGTCGGGCACGGACGACGTGGTCAGCGGCACGGTCTGCCCGGGCCGGGTTCCGGAGCCCGACGGCGACCGGGCCATCGGACTGTTCGTCAACACCCTCCCGCTGCGCCTGGCCATGACCGGCGGGAGCTGGGCGGATCTCGTCCGGGCCACCGCCGAGGCCGATCTGCGGATCCAGCCGCACGTCCACTACCCGATGGCGGAGATCATGCGGGTGACCGGACGGCCGGCCCTGTTCACCACGTTCTTCAACTTCACCCACTTCCACGTCGAGCGTGAACTGCCGTCCGGCGCGCCCGAGATCGTGGCGGAGGAGGGGTCCGCCGACGCGGACATACCGTTCGGCGCGGAGTTCTCGCTGGACAGCGCCGACGGCGCACTGCGCCTGGGGCTCCGGTGGGACGCGGACCGCTTCACCGAAGACCGGATCGCCCTCGCCCACGGCTACTACACGGCGGCCCTGCGCGCCATGACCGGGCGGCCGGACTCCCCGTACGCCGACGCCGTCCTGCTGTCGCCGCCGGAACGCTCCCCCGGCCGGCGCCGGGACGGGGCCGGCGCGCGGCGGAGCGGGCCCGCCCTGCTGCACGCGCTCTTCACGGACCAGGCCCGGCGCACCCCCGACCTGGCCGCGTTGCGGCAGGACGGACACGTCCTGACCTACCGGGAGCTCGCAGCCCGTTCGGACCGGCTGGCCGCCGCGCTGGTGCGCCGGGGCTGTGGTCCGGGGCGGTTCGTGGGGCTGGTGCTCCAGCGGTCCGCGCTCCAGGCGGTCGCCGTCCTCGCGGTGCTCAAGGCGGGCGCCGCCCATGTCCCGCTGGATCCGCGCGACCCGCCTCTGCGACGGGCCGCGCTCGCCGAACGGGCGGGTCTGCACCTGACGTTGACGGAGGCGGACGTTCGCGCTCTGGAGGCGGAACCCGAGGTGCACGGGGAGGCCGGGCCCGGCGGTACCCCGGTGACGCTGCCGGCGGTGTCCCCGGACGATCCCGCCTACCTCATCCACACCTCCGGCTCGACCGGCGAGCCCAAGGGGGTCGTCGTGCCCCACCGAGCCGTGTGCAACCTGCTGCGGTGGCTGCGGAAGGCCTTTGCGCTGTCGCCCGGGGAACGGGTGCTGCACCAGACGTCGTACACGTTCGACGTCGCGGTGATGGAGCTGTTCTGGCCGCTGACCTCGGGCGGCACAGTGGTCGTGGCCGGACCGGAGGCGCCCCGCACCCCCGGCGCCCTGTCCCGGCTCGTGCGCGCGGAACGGATCGCCGCCGCGTTCTTCGTGCCGTCCGCGCTCGACGCGTTCCTCGATGACCCCGACGCGGCCGACGCGGCCGTCGGCGCGGGCCTCACCCGCGTGCTGTGCACCGGGGAAGTCCTCCCGCGCCCGCTCCAGGACCGTTTCCTGGCCGCCCTGCCGGACACCGCGCTGTTCAACCTCTACGGTCCGACCGAGGCCGCGGTGGAGGTCACCTGGTGGCGCTGCGTCCCCGGAGGCGGGGACGGCGTGCCCATCGGCCACCCGATCGACGGCGTCGATCTGCACGTCCTGGACCGGCACGGCCGGGAAGTGCCCCTCGGGGTACCGGGCGAACTCCACATCGCAGGCGCCCAGCTCGCGCTCGGCTATCACCGCGACGCCGAGGCGACCGCGCGCTCCTTCCCGCGGATCGAACTGCCCGACGGCACCACGCGCCGGGTCTACCGGACCGGGGACCTGGTACGCCGACTGCCCGGCGGCGAACTGGAGTTCGTGGGCCGCGCCGACCGGCAGGTCAAGATCCGGGGCTTCCGGGTGGAGCCGGGCGAGACGGAGGCGGCCCTGACCCGGCACCCCGCGGTGCGCCACTGCGCGGTCACGGCCGACGGTGACCGCCTGGTCGCGTACGTGACCTGGTCGTCCGGCGACGGGCCACAGGCGGCGGACGCCGTGGCCGCAGGGGCGCCCGTGACCGAGGGGGCGCCGGTCGAGCCCGGCGAGCTGATCCGCTTCGCCCGGACGCTGCTGCCCGAGCACCAGGTTCCCTCGGTGGTCGTCCCGCTGGACCGGATGCCCCTGACCCGGCACGGCAAGCTGGACCATGCCGCGCTGCCCCGGCCGGACAGGGACCGCGCCACGTGGACGGCGCCCAGGACTCCCACGGAGGCACGGGTGGCCGCCGTCTGGGAGCGGGCCCTGCGCCGTCGCCCGATCGGGGCGCACGACGACTTCCTCATGGCGGGCGGCCACTCGCTGGCGGCCCTGCGCCTGATCGGCCTGCTCCAGGAGGAGTTCGGTGAGCGACTGCCGGTGGGCGCGGTCCTGAACCACTCGACCCCGGCTCTCCAGGCCGCGCTGCTGGACGGCCGGACCGCTGAGCGCGATCCCCTGTTCATGGTGCATCCGGTCGGTGGGACCATCCTGTGCTACCGCGAACTGGCCGCCTCGGGAGTCCCGGTCCACGCGCTCGGCATGTCCCGCGCGCTGGGGTCCGTGGAGGAGGTGGCGCAGGTCCACCTCGCGGAGATCCTGCGGGTCCGTCCCAACGGCCCGTATCGGCTGGGTGGTTGGTCCTTCGGGGGGGTGGTCGCCTTCGAACTGGCGGTCCGCCTGCGCGCCAGGGGCGAGAAGGTGTCGCTGCTGGCGGTCCTCGACAGCGCCTACCCGGGCGCGCGCCCGCCCTCGGAGGACGAGCTGCGCGAACGCCATCTGCGTGAGGCGCCCGACGCCGACTTCGCGGTCTTCCGGGCACACCTGCGGGCGCTGAGCCGGTACCGGCCGCCCCGGTACGACGGCGCGCTGCTCTTCCACCGCAGCCGGGACGTCTCCGACGCGGACGTACGGCGCTGGCGGGACCGTGTGGCGGGCGACGTCGACCTACGGGAGGTCGACACCGACCACCAGGGCCTGGTCCGGCATCCGCGAGTCCTCGCGGACCTGGGCGAGGAGACGGGCCGCTCATGAACCCGCCCCTGCGCCGTTCCGCCTTCGGACACCTGTGGGCCGCGCAGACCGCCTCTCAGTTCGGCGCGAACGTCACCGTCGTGGCGCTCCCCCTCGTCGGGGCGGTGACCCTGCGCGCCGACGCGCTGGAGCTGGGGCTGCTGAGCGCGGCCGGGACCCTGCCGCACCTTCTGGTCAGTCCGTTCGCGGGAGTCTGGGTGGACCGCCACTCCCGGCGGCGCCTGCTCATCGGCGCCGATCTGGTCCGTGCCGCGCTGCTGCTCGCGGTACCCGTCGCGGCGGTGTGCGGGATGCTCTCGCTGCCCCTGCTGGCAGTGCTGGCCCTGCTGATCGGCGCTCAGGGGGCGGTGTCCGACGTCGGGTACAGCGCCTGCCTGCCCACCCTGGTCGCCCCCGAGGACCTGGCCCGCGCCAACGCCCGGTTCGAGCTGACGGCGTCGGGGGCGACCATCGTGGGAAGTTCGGTCGGCGGCGTGGCGGTCCAGATGCTCACCGGCCCGTGGGCGCTGCTGTGCAACGCGGCGGCCTACGTGGTGTCCGCGCTGTTCACCCGCCGGCTTCCCGAAACGGCGCGTGCGCGACGGCCGGAGGCACCACGGCAGGAGAACGGCGCGGCACGATCACCTGAGCGGGCCCGGACGGCCCTGCGGGAGGAGATGCGGATCGGCGCGGCCTTCGTCCTGCGCAGCCGGCCGCTGCGGGCCGTGACCCTCGCGACCACCGTCTTCAACCTGTTCCTGTTCGTGAGCGAACCGCCGCTGCTCGTGTTCCTCACCCACGACCTGACTCTCCCGGCGTCCTGGATCGGCACGGTGTACGCGGCCTCCGGTGCCGGTGCCTGCGCGGGCGCGCTGGTGGCGGGCAGTGTGGCGCGGCGGCTGGGGACGACGAGGACACTGTTCGCGACGCTGGCCCTCGCCGGGGCCGCCGGCCTCGCGGTACCGGCCGCGGTCCTCGCGCCCGCCCCGGCGGTGCCCGCTCTGGTGGCGGGCTCCCACTTCGTGACGAGCGCCCTCGTCATCGTCTTCAACGTCACGCAGCGCACCCTGCGCACCACGTTGACCCCTGCGGAGCTGTACGGCCGGGTCAATGCCTCGATTCGCACGGTCGTCCTGGGCGTGGCACCGCTGGGCGGACTGGCCGGCGGCTGGCTCGGCCACCGCGCCGGGGCCCCGACGGCACTGTTCGCCGGGGCCATCGGGATGGCGGGGGCCTGTCTCCTTCTGCTGCCGCTGCGCACCGCGCTGCCGAGGCGAACCGCGGTCCGGACGGCCGGCACCGCCAGACCGTAACCGGTCGTCGCGCCAGGGGCCGGGTCCGGCGGAGTCCGCGGCGATCACCCGTTCCCAGGGCCGTGGCACATGCCGCACCCGCACCGAGGGCTCAGGCGGCGGACCGCCGGGCGGCGGTGCCGCGGCGGCGGGCGCCGTCGGGCCTGGGCCGGTTGCCGGGCGGGGTCGCGCGGCCCTCCGTCGGCCGGGGCCCGGTCCGGGGCGGGAGCTGGGTCTGCGCGGGGGCCGGTCCGGGGCGGGGCGTGGCCGACTCCTGGACGGCGAAGCTGCGGACCAGTTCGGGCAGGGCGTAGCCGCCGGGCTGCGGAAGGGACTGCAACAGGCAGGCGTCGACGAGTCCTTCGAGGGCATCCTCCGCCTCGGCGGCGCTGACGCCCGCCAGCCGGGCGGCCGTCCGTTCGTCGATGCTGCCGGACGGTGCCGCGCGCAGGGCAAGCAGCATGCGTTGCTGGGCGGGGCTCAGTCCGCGGTAGCACTGGCCGATCCCGGTGGCCACGCTGCGGTCGGCGAGGGTGAGTTCGCGCAGCCTCAGGTCGTGGCGGCGCAGCCGCCGGACGGCCTCGGCGAGACTCCAGGCGCGGCGGTTGTTGAGCCGGGCACCCATGATCCGCAGCGCGAGCGGGAGCCGCCCGCAGACGGCCGCCAGGTCGCGGGCCTCGCCGGCGTCGCCGATCCGGTGCGTGCCGATGATGCTGCCGAGGAGGCCGACGGCCTCCTCCTCGGACAGCGGGCCCAGGTGGATCGGGACGGCACCGTCGAGATTGCCGATGACGGTGCGGCTGGTCACCACGACGAGACAGCCGCCGGTGCCGGGCAGCAGCGGGCGCACGGTCACGGTGTCCACCACTCCGTCGAGGATCATCAGCACCCGCCGTCCGGCCACGGCCCGCCGCCAGGCGATCAACCGTCCGTCGAGGTCGTCCGGGACGTCCCCGGCAGGTGTGCCCAGGGTGAGCAGCAGGTGCCGCAGTGCCTCCGCCAGGGTCGGAGGGCCGCTGTGCGGGGTGAGGCCCTGGAGGTCCAGGTGGATCCGTCCGTCGGGAAAGGCGGCGGAGAGGCGGTGGGCGGCGTGCACGGCGAGCGCGGTCTTGCCGACACCGGGCATGCCGGTCAGGGTCACGATGGTGGGGGCCCGGTCGGTGACGGCGGCGCCGAGGGCGAGGATGGCGTCCAGTTCCCGGCGGCGTCCGGTGAAGTCCTTGAGGTCGTAGGGCAGACTGCCGTGATCCTGTCCCCGGTCGGCGGCTGTCGCCACGGTCACCTCCGCGGCTGGTGGGACGTTTCCCGCGGTGCTGTCCACGGTCCACGTGGAGGCGGGGACGGGGGCGGGGGCGGGATCGCAGTCGGGCTCGTCCTCGGGCCGGGGCGCGGTTCCGGGTACCGGGCCGGGGCCGGCTTCGGGCCCGGGCCCGGGTCCGGGTCCGGGGCCAGGTCCGGCTTCAGGCTCGGGTTCGGGAAGCATGAGGCCCGGATCGTCCCTGAGGATGCGCTCCTGGAGGCGGCTGAGCCCAGTGCCGGGCTCGATGCCCAGCTCCACCAGTTCTGCCCGGCCCTGGGCCATCACCTGCAGAGCATCCGCGCGTCGGCCGATCCGGTAGAGGGCCAGCATGAGCCGCTCCCGCAGCCCCTCGTGCAGAGGATGGGCACTGACCAGGGAATACAGGTCGGGTACCAGCGCCCGCGCCTCCCCGTTCAGCAGCCGCAGGTCGACCAGCCGCTCGGTGGCGATGAGGCGCCGTTCGTCGAGGTCCCGGCCGCCGGAGCCGACGACGGCGCCGCTCAGTCCGCTCAGCGCACGGCCGCGCCACAGTTTCAGGGCACTGGAGAGATGCTCGACGGCCTCGTCGGCGCGGCCCTCGGTGACGGCGGTACCGGCGCGGCCCAGCAGGGTCTCGAAGGTACGGGCGTCGAGCTGGCCCTCGCTCAGCACGAGCCGGTAGCCCGGCGCTTCGGTGAGGATGCGCACCGAGTCGGGCAGCCTGCGGCGCAGGTTCCAGATCATCTTGCGCACCTGGTTGCCCGCCGTGTCCGGCGCTTCCTCGTCCCAGACCGCGCGGATCAGGCGGTTCACGGGAACGACCCTGTCCGCGTAGATCAGCAGCGTCGCGAGGACGTGACGCTGTCTCACGCCGCCCGGGTTGACCCGTCGATCCCCGTCCCACACCTCCAAGGGGCCGAGCACCTTGAACACCGGTCCGTGCGCGGCCTCGTGGTCCGGCTTCGAGAGTTCGTGCTGGGGCATGGGCGTCTCCGGCCTCTGGTACGTTCCCGGCGTGCGTTGCCGTGGGGTGTACGGCTTGCTGGCCCTCCACGATCACCGGGGCGGACGGCGCGGGCCATGCCGCACCCGCCTCACCGACCTGCATGGCAGCAAGGTAACGGGGGCACGAAAAGCCTCGTGTCACCACAAGTACCGCTTCACGGACAGGGTTTCGGCGCGCGGCACCCTCCCCGTGCCCCCTCCCCCCGGGGTGCGCCGACAGGGCGTCCGGATGCACCCGACGTTCTCTTCCGGTTCCGGCGACTCCCCCCGCCCCGGGCGGCCCGGGCGGCCCGGGGCCGACCCCGCCACCCCTTTCCCGACCGATCCCCCAGCTCCCGGCGCCGGCACGTCTTCCCCCTGACACCCCCCTCATGCCGGGCACCGATCCGGAACAGTCACGGAACGTGTTGACCTGCATCCGTTCAGTGGTTAGCGTCCCGCCGACGGTGCCTGGCGCACCACGAACGTCACACAGCTGAAGGGTGGTTCGGCGTCATGGGCGACCGGGTCGACGTCTGGGTCGAGAAGAGCATCGCCGACCATCCCGAGAGGATCGCCGTCACCGACTCCTCCCGGGACGTCACGTACGGCGAACTGGGAGCGGCTGCTGAAACGGTACGGCGGATGCTGGCGGACGCGGGCGTCCGGCCCGGCGAGCTCGTGGGTATGCGCATGCCGCGCGGATGGCGGGTCTACGCCGCGGTGCTGGGCATCTGGCGGCACGGCTGCGGCTATGTGCCGGTGGACCCCTCCTATCCGCGACCGCGCCAGGACTTCGTACTCGCCGACGCCGGGGCCCGCACGGTGGTCGAGCCCGGTCCCGACGAGGGATTCACCGTGAGCACCCCTCCGGCGGCGGACCCGGCGGCATCGCCCGCGCCGGACGGTACCGCCTACGTCATCCACACCTCGGGCTCCACGGGCCGCCCGAAGGGTGTGGTGATGTCCCACAGGAGTCTGGCGGCCTTCCTCCTCGGCTTCGTGTCGTCCCTCGGCCTCGGCGCCGACGAGGTCTGGGCCCAGTCCACGTCGCCCTGTTTCGACGTGAGTCTGGCCGAGTCATGGGCCCCGCTGGTGACCGGCGCGCGGCTGCTGACGGTGCCGGAGCAGGCGCTGCGGGACCCACGTCGTCTCGCCTCCCTGCTGACCGAGGCGGGCGCGACGGTCCTGAGCCAGGTGCCGACCGTCTTCCGCTATCTGCTCGACGCCGCCGAGCGGACCGGCACCTCCTTCCCCGCACTGCGCCGCGTTCTGCTCGCGGGCGAGCCGGTGGAACTGACGGTGGTCTCCCGCTGGGCCGATCTGGGGCTCTCCCCCGGTGCGACCTACCACAACCTGTACGGCCCGACGGAGGGCACGGTGTACGCGACCTGGCAGGAGCTGACCCCGCGCACGCTGGCCCGGCGGGACGCCCCGGGCACCCCGATCGGCAGCGCCCTCCCGCACGTCGACGTCGAACTGAGGGCCGACGGGCGCCCGGTGGCCGACGGGGAGACCGGGGAGATCCTTCTCGCCGGAGGGATCGCGGACGGTTATCTCGGGCAGCCCGAGCTGACCGAGCGGGCATTCGTCCGCGATGCCGACGGCCGGACCTGGTACCGGACCGGTGATCTCGCCGTCCGGGACGACGACGGCACCCTGCGCTGCCTCGGCCGGGCCGACGGCCAGGTCAAGGTGCGCGGTATGCGGGTCGAGCTGGGAGAGGTCGAGAGCCGCCTCCTCGCATGCCCCGGGGTGGCCTCCGGCGCCGTGGTGGTGGTGCCCAGTCCGCGCGGGGAACCCATGCTGGTCGCATGCTTCGTCCCCCGCGACGAGGCCGACGACACGCTCGCGGAGCGGTTGCCCGCCGAGCTGGCGGCGTTCTTGCCGACCCACATGGTGCCCGCCAGGTTCCTGCCGCTGCCCACGCTGCCTCTCACCCTCAGCGGCAAGCTGGACCGCGGCGAGCTGGAGAAGACCGCCGGCGCACGCCGCCCCCGCACCCGGTGACGTCGGGTCCTGACCCGGATCCGGCCCGAGGTCACGCCCACGAGCAGTGACGCCTCGCGCCGGACGCGCTCGACACCCTCGCCGGTCGCCGATCAGGACCGCCGCGACCCGCTGGGTCCACATCTCCGGGCTCGCGTCCTTTCGAACTGCGCCCCTCTGCACAGACTGTTCACACCCGTTTCTCCCGCTTCGCTCTTTTCGCTACCCGTTCGTCTTTGCTGCCGGACAGTTTGGTGAGCACCTTCCCCCATGGTCAGCGAGTCGCGCACTGGAGAACCTTGAAGCAGCGGGGATCACAACCGGATAACTCCGCACTTATCGCAACAAAACAGGAGTAACTGTGAAACTCAGCCGTCCCGTCACCACAGTGATCGCAGTCGCGCTGCTCGCCCTCGGCGCCATATCCGGCGCGCAGAGCTCAACCCTTCGGTCCGCGGCCGCCGTAGTAGTCGCCGGCGACAGCGGCTGGGGCAGTGTGAAACCGCCCGTCGCGCTGGACCAGCTGGGCACGGCGAGGGCGACGGACGACAGCGGCTGGGGCTGAGCCGAGCACACGGCGCGCTCCACGCGCCCGGCAGGACCTTCCGCGCGGAGGTTCCCCGCACCACCCGGGAACGGACCGGTCCGCCCTTCCGCCGGGGGCGGACCGGCCCACGTCAGGGTTCTCCTGCGACGAGGAAAACGGAATGGACACACGCCGACCGCCGACAGCTGCCGAAGCTCTGGCCTCACTGAGCGTCCGCGAGCGTGAGGTCCTGCGACACCTCGCCGACGGCCTCACCTACACGTCCATCGCCCGCCGAATGGACCTGAGCCCGCACACCGTCGACACCTATCTGCGCAGGATCCGGGAGAAGTCGGGGGCCCGGAGCAGGGTCAGTCTGCTGCGTCTCGCCATCGCCGTGGCCGAGAGCCAGGACAGGGACCGGGGCCAGGACCGGGACTAGACGACAACCCCTCAGGCGTGGGGCGCAACCGCCCGGTGGGGCCGACGGTCACGGACAGAGACCGGCCGTCGGCCCCACCCGGCGGTCGTGCGACGCCGGCTCTTTCCCCCACTCAGCCCCCTGTGTGGCGGGAACACGTGACTACATGTTTCGCGACACGAACGCCAGAATGCCTCTCACACCGCCGTCGGACGGCAGCGGGACATCCGGGTCCCCGAGGAAGCGAACGAAGACGAAGCCGACTCGACGGTGCCCACAAGCCCCTCGCCAGGGATCGGGCCCACGCGAGATCGGAGAGTCAGAGCTGTGCCTGAGCCCAGACGGCTGGTGAAGCCGCTCGAGTCCTTTGTCCAGGAGCTGGCGCTGTGCGTCGCGACGAACGGGGACAGGGGACCGGCACTGCTGTGGCCCGAGAACTCCGAGACGCTGCCGGAGTTGCTGCGCATCGCGCGGCTCGCCTACCACCAGGAACGCTGGCCGTACGCCTCCGACGCGGCGCCGCCTCGGACCGACGAGTGCGCGCAGGAGCCCGGGGCCCCGGGAGAGGAGACGGAGCCGCTGCTGCTGGCCTCGGCGCTCGGCGCGCTGCTGGAGCTGCGGGTCCGCCCGTCCTTCCGGTTCATGCACTCCATGTCGGTCGGCGAACAACAGGCGTCGAGCACGGTCGAGTACACCGTGACCGTGCTCGAAGGCGCCTGCCGATGCAGGCTCACCCGCACGGACGGCACTCCCGGGAGCACCGTGGATCTGCGCCTTCGCGCGGGCGGGACACTCTTCGTGCCCCGCGACCACGCCTACGCTCTGCTGGACGTCCACACGCCGACGGTCCTGATGGAACTCCTCCTTGGTGAGGCGAACTGACGGTCTTACGGGCTGACGGCTGACGGGCCATCGAGCGGCTTCTGCCGTCAGCCTGTTCGCGGGACCGGACTACTCGTCCTGCGGGTCGGCGCCGTCGTCGTCCGGGTCGTCGCCCAACAGCCCTCTGCTGGCCACCGCGAACCCGGCCTGGAAGCGGCTCTCCGCCCCGAGGGTCTGCATGATGTCCGCGATGTGTTTCCGAGTGGTGCGCAGCGACATGCCGAGGCGCCTGGCTATCGTCTCGTCCTTCCGTCCGGTTGCGAGAAGCCTCAGGATGGTGCGGTCGAGGTCCTTGGCAACGGCTTCCAGTCCGTCGGTGGCCGCGTCGGAGAACGGCTGGGCCTCCGTCCACGCCTGCTCGAACAGCTCGCACAGGAAGTGCACGACCGACGGTTCACGGATGACGACCGCGCCCCACGTCCCCTTGTGGTCGGGCAGGAAGGCCAGTTCACGGTCGAACACGATCATCCGGCCGAAGAGCTGGTGGGCGGTGCGGTACTCGGCTCCGAGGGCGCTGGCCATGGCGACGTACGCCTGGCTGGGGCTGTTGAACCGCGCGGTGTGGTGGTAGAGGGTCCGGATCCGCACCCCGCGGGCGAGCATCTCGCCGTCCCTGGCCAGCGCGTCCTTGAGCACTTCGGGTGCCCGCGTGCCGCCCGGCTGGACGGTGATCATCTCCTCTCGGCACAGCTCGGCCGCCCGGTCCAGGGCGACCCGCACCTCGGTCAGAGCGGGGATGGTGTCGAGGGGCGCGGGGGCGGCACGCTGCGCCTCCTCGTAGTGCGAGGAGAGCTGGGCGAACTGGTCACGGAAAGCGCGCAGCGAGATCTGCTGCTCGCGGATGGCCCTCTCCAACGGGGCGGTGGCCACGGCGGCGGCCAGGTGCGGGTCGACCGCCCGCATCACCTGGTCGTCCTCCGCGTGCCGCTGGAGCAGGCCCACCTGGAGGAGAGCGTCGACGGCGCGCGTCACCGTGGGTTCGTCGAGCGCGAGTTCCGTGGCCATCCGGGACAGGTCGAACTGCCGGTGCAGGGCGAGCCACCGGTAGACGGCCACCTCCTCGGCGCCGAGTCGGTCACCCACACCGAAAGTCTGGCTCTTCGCCTCCTGCCTCAACGTCATCCCCTCTCCGTGACAAGTAACGCGGGACCGCATGACAGGCCGCCGAACATCCCCCGGGCCGGCACGTGGCGCGGCGACGGCGTGCTGAAGGGGAGACGACTCGGGCGGCCCCCGGGGAATCGATTCGCCCGGGCCCGACCGGCGCGTTCCGGTACCGCGTGACCTCCGCGGCCTCTACGTGGGCAGGAGGCCTCTCGCGCCGAGCCGAACCGGCCGGCGACGGTCGTGGCTGGCAAGGCGTCTCCTCCGTCGGGGTCGAGAAGGTGTCGTGTGTTCATCGCATCCGTTCCCCAGGTCGGCCCATATGCACCAGACGGGCCGACAATCCGACGAGTGTTCACCGCGACGTCGGCCAGGACCGTCGGGCCCGGCACCGCACGATAGGGCCGGCCCGGTGGAGACGTATGGGACCGCTCCCCCAACGCAGCCCGGCCGGCCTCACAAGTCGCCAAACCCACCCCCGGTCGACACACCGCCACCGGTCCTCACCGGCGGTCCTCGTGCCGCAACCAGTCCCTCGCTGGGCAGAGACAACCATAGCGTCCTGGTAGGCAACGTGACATGACAATCGGAGCCGCTCGGCGCGTCGCGGCACGTGCGCGCCACCGCGCCCCGCCCTGCCGGTCGACGTGGCGACCGAACCGAGTCAGCCGATCCGGCCGAGGCGGACGTGGCGCGTCGGGGATTCCACGAGCCGTGCGCGAAGTGAGTCGGAGTCGGGCCGGCCGGTCGCGGCCGGTCCGGCCGCGACCGGCCGTGGTCACGCCCCGCTGATCGCGGATCTCCGGCAGATCGAAGGCATCCGGCACTCGCCTGGGTCGACGGCACCGAAGTACGATCCGGCCAACGTGCGGGGCAAGCTGGGAGGACGGACCTTGGCGGGATTGACCGGCGGTGATCCGTCTCTGCTGCGAAGGATCAATTCCGCGGTGGTGCTGCACGCGTTGCGGGCCACGGACTGTGCGACGCTCACCGAGATCACCCGCGTGACGGGGCTGTCCCGGCCGACCGTAGAGGGGGTCGTGGAGGGGCTCATCGAGGCCGGACTGGTCGTCGAGACGGCGGCCGAGGAGGGCGCCACCCGGAAGCAGGGGCGGCCGGCGCGGCGGTTCCGGTTCCGGGCCGAGGCCGGACACCTGCTGGGCCTGGAGATAGGCCCGCACCGCGTCGCCGCGCTCCTGTCCGATCTGGACGGGCGGGTGCTGGGGGCGCAGGCCAAGGAGGTCGACGAGTCGGCCGACGCCGACGAGCGGCTGGAGCGGCTGCGCACCGCCGTCGCCGAACTGCTGCGCCGGGCCGGGGTCGCGCGCAGTTCGCTGCGGGCCGTCGGGGTCGGCACCCCCGGCATCGTCGAGGCGGACGGCCTGGTGCGGCTGGGCACCGCGCTGCCGGAGTGGACGGGACTGCCGCTCGGCGAGCGGCTGAGCCGGTCCTTCAAGTGCCCGGTCCTGGTGGAGAACGACGCCAACACGGCGGCCGTGGCCGAGCATTGGAAGGGTGCCGCCACCGATTCCGACGACGTGGTGATGGTGATGGCCGGGCTGAGTCCGGGCGCCGGATCGCTGATCGGCGGGCGGCTGCACCGGGGGTACGGCGGGGCGGCAGGGGAGATCGGCGCCCTGCACCTGCTGGGCCGGGAGGTGACCCCGGAGACGCTGCTGTCGACCACCGACGAGCCGCTGCACCCGCTGGACGAGCAGGCGGTCGCCGAGGTGTTCGCGCTGGCCCGCAAGGGGGACGCGCGGGCGCGGGCGGCCGTCGACCGGTTCATCCAGCGGCTGGTCCACGACGTGGCCGCGCTGGTCCTCGCGCTGGACCCGGAGCTGGTGGTGATCGGCGGCTGGGCGGCCGGGCTGGACGGTGTCCTGGAGCCGCTGCGCCGCGAGCTGGCCCGGTACTGTCTGCGGCCGCCCCGGGTGGCGCTCTCCCTGCTCGGTGAGGCGGCGGTGGCGACGGGCGCGCTGCGGCTCGCCCTCGACCATGTGGAGGAACAGCTCTTCGCGGTCGACGGGACGGTCACCGCGCGCCGCTGACCGGCGGCGCCGGGCCGGGAGACGCGTCGCCCCGGAGGTGGTCCGGGGCGCGGTCCGGTCGTCCGGCGCGGTGGCGAGCTAGGAGGCCTGCCGCTCGGGGCCGTGGTGGATCTCCACGCCGCCGGTGTCACCGAAGGTCAGCCGGCAGGTGTCGGCGCGGTAGGTGGCGACGGAGAGCGCGGCGGTACGGCCGGCGGCGAGGAACCGGGTCGTGACGACGAGCACCGGGGCGCCCGGGAGCCGGTCGAGCTCCTTGGCGTCGTCCGCGCGGGCCGAGCCGAGCTCCACGGCGCGGTCCTGGCCCTCGAGCTCCAGGCGCTGCAGCTCACGCAGGACCGCACGTGCGCGGGGCGCTCCGGACGGCGCGTCGATCGCCGTCAGCTCCGGGACCGAGGCCGCCGGGATGTAGAGCAGTTCGGCGGCGACGGGCTGGCCGTGCGAGACGCGGGAGCGGCGCACGATGTGCACGGGCTCCTCGGAGCCGGTCTCCAGGGCGGTCGCGACGGCCGCGGGCGGCACCGCGAGGGTGCAGTCGGCGGGCTGCCAGGCGTCCCCCGTGGCGCCCGGCCAGGCGTGCTGGTCGGTGCCGACCGCCACGCCCATGCGCGGGGGCGCGACCGTGGTGCCGACACCGCGGCGGCGCTGCAGCCGGCCCTCCAGTTCGAGCTGTTCGAGTGCCTGGCGGAGGGTGGCGCGGGCCACGCCGAAGCGGGCGGCGAGGTCGCGCTCGTTGGGCAGGATCTCGCCGACCGAGAACTCCGAGTCCAGTGCCTCACTGAGCACGGTCTTGAGATGCCAGTACTTCGGTTCCGGCACCGATTCCAGCTGCGTGGTCCCCACCCTGTCCTCCGCAATCGCCGTGGTCCGGCGGCGTTTTAGCGCCCTTGTTTATTAAAGGTTGTTTTACTTATCTGCGACGATAGGGCGGCGCAGACCCTTGGTCAAGACCAATCCTCGATCCCTGGGTCAACGCATAGAAAGCGGTGCCACAGAGCGTTCACGCGGCGTTCGCGCGGGTGCGTTTTCGTGACATGGCGGCAAAGCTCCCGCCGCACGGCGGGAAGCGGCCCGGAGCGGGGCGAACGGCGGCCTGTGCCGCGGTATCACCCGTCGCGCGTCCGACACGTTCTCGCATGTCAGGGCCGAATCGCAGCGTGTCCCGCGCCGTCGGCCCACAATGGGCCGGAGCCCGGCGGCCCGGGTTCGGAGGTGGCCGGCGCGTTGACGGCGAGGGCCGGCCCACGACACGCCCCACCGGGGACTACCCGTCAGTAGCAATTGCTGACAAGCTGTCTACGGCGTCCGCCGAAGTCGCCAGACGAGGAGCCCCCATGTCCGCCACCGTCTCGTTCAAAGCCCCGGCCGCGCACGGCCGGCAGGATGTGACCGTCTCGTACGCGCGCGTGGGCCGCGGCGAACCGCTGGTCCTCATCCACGGCATAGGGCATCACCGGCAGGCCTGGGACCCCGTGGTGGACATCCTCGCGACCGAGCGGGACGTGATCGCCGTGGACCTGCCAGGGTTCGGCGCCTCCCCGGCGCTGCCCGACGGCCTCGCCTACGACCTGCCGACGACCAACGCACTGCTCGGCGCCCTGTTCGAGGCCCTGGAGCTGGACCGGCCGCACGTGGCGGGCAACTCGCTCGGCGGGCTGCTGGCGCTGGAGCTGGGCCGCGAGAAGCTCGTACGGTCCGTCACCGCCCTCTCCCCCGCCGGGTTCTGGTCGCAGGCCGAGCGCCGGTACGCCTTCGGTGTGCTCATCGCCATGCGGCGGATCGCGGAGCGGCTGCCGCTCCCGCTGGTCGAGCAGCTGTCCCGGTCGGCCGCCGGGCGGGCCGCCCTGACGAGCACCATCTATGCCCGCCCTGCGCGCCGTTCACCCGAGGCCGTGGTCGCCGAGACGCTGGCCCTCGCCCGTGCCAGCGGATTCGCCGAGACCCTGCGGGCGGGTGCCGCCGTCCAGTTCACCGACGACGTCCCCGGCATCCCGGTCACCGTGGGCTGGGGCACCCGGGACATGCTGCTGGTGCGCCGCCAGGGGGTGCGGGCCAAGCAGATCATCCCCAAGGCCCGGCTGGTCCGGCTGCCCGGCTGCGGGCACTGCCCGATGAACGACGACCCGGCGCTGGTCGCCCGCGTCATCCTCGACGGCAGCCGCTGACCGACGGCCGCCGAGGCGAGCCGGAATCCTCGTCGGCCGGTGGGTGACCGTGTCCGCCGGGGCGCCGGGCCGCGGCCGGGCGCCGGCGCCCAGGGCGACCCCGGCACCCACCAGGGCCCCGCCGACGGCCTGGGCGACGCCGTAGGAGCCGGTTCCGACGAGCGGGGCGGTGCAGACGGCGGCCAGCGGGACGAGGCCGGTGAACAGCGTCGCACGCTCCGTGCCGATCCGCTGGACGCCCAGGTACCAGCACACGAACCCGACGACGGTGACGACCGCCGCCTGCCACAGCAGCGCGGCCGCCTCCGTGCCGTCGGGCCGCCGCAGCCACGCCCCGCCGTCGAGCACCGCCCCGGTGGCCGCCGCCTCGGCCGCGGCGAGGGCGCACACGACGGCGGTCAGCAGCCGGGGGCCGAGCGCGCGCAGCACCGGTCCCGCGAGCACCGCGAACCCGACCTCACCGGCCAGGGCGCACCCCGAGAAGGCGAGACCGGCGGCGTCCGTCCGCCCCCAGCCCTGGACCGCGAAGGCACCGGCCGCGACCAGCAACGCCCCGTGGAACACCCGCCGTTCGGGCCGACGGCCGGCCAGGAGCGGGACCAGGACCGCGACCACCACCGGCGCGCAGCCGACGAACACGCCCGGCACCGCCGGTTCCGCGGTGCGCTCGGCCGCGAGAACCGCGAGGTTGAAGCCCACCATCCCGACGGCGGCCAGCAGGGCCGACCGCAGCCACCCGCGGGCGCCGAGCCCGCGCAGCCGCCCGGCCGCACCCCGCCCGACGAACGGCACCAGCAGCAGGCAGGCCAGTGCGTAGCGGAGGAACTGGCCGCCCGCGTAGGGGTAGTGGCCCAGCACGCTGTTGGCGGTGAAGGAGGCGCCGACGAGCACGTAGGCGAGCGCGGTCGGCAGGGCGCCGCGCGTGGTGGTCGCGTTCATGACGACGACGCTAGGAACCCGGGCGGCCCGGATTAAGGTCCACTGCCATGACGTCATCGGGGACCAATCCGGCCGGCCTGCCGGGCTCCGCCGCGTGGGAGCTGCTGCTGCCGGCCGCCTCGGCACCGGCCCGCGCCCGTGGGCGTTTCCTCCAGACGGCGCTGCGGGAGGCGATCCGGGCGGGGCGGCTCGCGCCGGGCACCCGGCTGCCGTCCAGCCGCGAGCTGGCCCAGGACCTCGGGGTGTCGCGGGGGCTGGTCACGGAGGCGTACGAGCAGCTGACGGCAGAGGGCTACCTGCGCAGCGGGCGGGGGGCGGGGACCTGGGTGGGCGGTGCCGTGCGGGCGGCGGCGCCCCGCGCGCGTGACCTCGCGCCGCGCCCGCACGGCCTGCGGGTGGACTTCGTGCCGGGGTCGCCGGACCTGTCGCTGTTCCCGCGCGCCGCCTGGGCCACCGCCCAGCGCGAGGTGCTGGCCGGGCTGCCGCACCACGACCTCGGCTATCCGGACCCGCGCGGACTGCCCCGGCTGCGCTCGGCCCTCGCCGAACTCCTGGCCCGGCGCCGGGGCGTGGTCGCCGACCCGGAACGGCTCGTGATCGTCTCCGGAGTGGCGCAGGCGGCGGCGCTGCTCGGATCCGTGCTGCACGCGCGCGGGGTGCGCGAGATCGGCGTGGAGGACCCCGGCAGCCCGCAGCACGACGCCCTGTACGCGGCGGCCGGGCTGCGCACCGTCCCGCTGCCCCTGGACGCCGAGGGCCTGGCGCCGGGCCCGCTGCACGCGTCCGGCGTCCGCGCGGCGGTGACGACGCCCGCCCACCAGTACCCGACCGGGATCGCCTGCTCCCCCGGTCGCCGCGCCCGGCTGCTGGACTGGGCCCGCTCGGTGGACGGGCTGCTCCTGGAGGACGACTACGACGGCGACTTCCGTTACGACCGGGCCCCGGTCGGCGCCCTCCAGGGCCTGGACCCGGAACGCGTGGCGTACACGGGGTCGGTCAGCAAGTCCCTCGCCCCCGGACTGCGGCTGGGCTGGCTGCTGGTGCCGGAGTCCCTGACGGACGCGGTCGTCGAACGCAAGCGGACCATGGACCTGGGGCATCCCTCCCTCGACCAGGCGGTGTTCGCCCGGTTCCTGGAGTGCGGCGAATACGACCGGCAGCTGCGCCGCTGCCAGCGCGCCTACCGGGAGCGGCGGGACGCCCTGGTCGCGGCCCTGGCCGAGCACTTCCCGCACGCGCGTGTGTCGGGGATCGCCGCGGGGCTGCACGCCATCGCCGAACTGCCCGACCGGTACGGGCCGGAGAGCCGTTTCTTGCGCCGGGCGGCGGCGGCCGGCGTCGCGCTGCGTCCGCTGAGCGCGTGCACGCACCCGGCGGGCGGGACCTGGCCGGCGACCGCCGGACCGCCGCCCGGCGACGAGCCCGGCGTACGGCTGGTGCTGGGGTACGCGCACCTGCCGGCGGCACGGATCCGGGAGGGCGTGCGGGTGATGGCGGAGGCGACGGCCGAGTGACGGCGGCACGGCCGCCCTGCGAAGGGACAGCGCCTGCGGGGCCTGTCAGTTGTTCACTCGCGGTTTGCGTGTGCGCTGCGGTGTCCCCGTAGTTGTGGCTGTGCACCCCTGGCCGGATCCCCTTCTGGAGGCCCATCCATGTCCCTTTCGCTCCCTGGCCGCCGCAGTGTGCTGCGCGGCTCCCTCGCCGCGTCGGCTGCCCTGGCCCTGCCCACGGCGCTCGGCTCCGCGCCGGCGTTCGCACTGTCCGGGCGTCCCCGCGCCGACTGGGGCGTGCAGGCGGGCGACGTGACCGCCGACTCCGGCCTGGTGTGGGTCCGTTCGGACCGGCCGGCCCGGATGATCGTGGAGACCTCGGCCACGGAGTCGTTCCGCAACGCGCGCACCTGGCGCGGTCCGCTGCTCGGCGTGGACAGCGACTTCACCGGCACCACGCGGCTGCACGGGCTGCCGTCCGGCGAGCAGATCCACTACCGGGTGCGGCTCGCCGACCCCGACGACCCGCGCCGCACCGGCGAACCGGTCACCGGCACCTTCCGCACCGCGTCCGCGCGCCGCCGACAGGGCGTGAGGTTCCTGTGGTCCGGCGACCTGGCCGGGCAGGGCTGGGGCATCAACGAGTCCATCGGCGGCTACCGCATCTTCGACGCGATGGCGAAGCTGGACCCGGACTTCTTCCTGTGCAGCGGTGACAACATCTACGCCGACGGCGTGATCACGGCGACCCAGGCGCTGCCCGACGGCAGCCTGTACCGCAACGTCACCTCCGAGGCCAAGTCGCACGTCGCGGTCACCCTGGAGGACTTCCGCGGCAACTTCCGCTACAACCTGCTGGACCAGGCGCTGCGCCGGTTCAACGCCCAGGTCCCGAACGTCATCCAGTGGGACGACCACGAGGTCCGCAACAACTGGTACCCGGGCGAGGTCATCGGCACCGGCACCCCCTACCCGGCCGGCACCAGGCTCGACGACATGGCGGTGCGCTCCCGGCGGGCGTTCTCCGAGTACTTCCCGATCTCCACGATCAGCGGCCGCCCGGACGGCCGGATCTACCGCGTCCACCACCACGGCCCGCTCCTGGACGTGTTCGTGCTGGACATGCGGACGTACCGCGACGCGAACTCGCCCGACGACCAGACCACCGACCGGCAGGGCATCCTCGGGGCCGAGCAGCTGGCGTGGCTCAAGCGCGAGCTGTCCCGGTCGCGTGCGGTGTGGAAGGTGATCGCCGCGGACATGCCGATCGGACTGGTCGTGCCGGACCCGGTCGAGGGCAAGGCGAACTTCGAGGCCGTCGCCCAGGGCGACCCGGGCGCGCCGCTCGGCCGTGAGCTGCAGATCGCGGAGCTGCTGCGGTACGTCAAGCACCGGAGGATCACCGGCACGGTGTGGCTGACGGCCGACGTCCACCACACCTCGGCCCAGCACTACGACCCGTCGCGGGCCGCGTTCAAGGACTTCGCGCCGTTCTGGGAGTTCGTCTCCGGCCCGCTGAACGCCGGTGCCTTCCCGGCCAGTGCGCTGGACGGCACCTTCGGCCCCGACCGGGTGTTCGTCAAGGCGCCGACCGCCTCGAACGTGTCACCCGCCGAGGGCTACCAGTTCTTCGGCGAGGTCGACATCGACGGTGACAGCGGTGAACTGACGGTGCGTCTGCGCGAGTACGACGGCACCGTGCTCTTCACGCGGAGGTTGCAGCCGGGCCGCGTCGGCCAGTAACTCCCGTACGCTTTGCCCAGGGCCGCGCACCGGCGTCATCCCCCGGCGCGCGGCCCTGCCGCATGCTCCGAACCTGCCCGCCCGCAGAGCCGCCCTCACCGGCTCTCACGCAGGTCGGAGCCGATTGTCAGTGGCCGCCTCTACGGTTTTTCCATGACGCGATCTTCACAGGCCGTGGCCTATCGCCAACCCTCCGTGCTGCGCTCCGGCGCCGGCGGCCGCCGTCTCGGGCTCGAGACCTCCCGGGGTGCGACTCCCACCGGGATCCAGGACCATCCGCGGTTCTTCGCGGGCTTCCTGACCTCCCCTCAGGTGGCCGCGGCCGGGCTGCTCGCGGTGGCCGACGTGGCCGCCGCGCGGTACTACCAGCCGCAGCTGCGCGCCTCGCTGGACCCGGTGGTGACGGGCAACGGCGACCGGCTGCGCTTCGAGTCCTTCTCCGGCTGCGGCGGGGTGTACGCCCGCCTGGACGTCCTCGGCCCGGGCCTGGACGGCGGCGAGGTGGGCCACGGCACGACGAACGTCGACGTCAACAACCCGCTGCGGGAGGCGCTCTCCCGGCTCGGCTCGGACGATCCACTCCATCTGCGGGTCGGCCCCGAGGAGTTGGCGGTCACCACGCTGGCCGGCCCGGTGGTGGAGAAGAAGGTCCCGCTCCCCGACCGCTGGCTGCGCGGCTTCGCCGAGGCGCAGGTCATAGCCGCCGGGTTCGATCTGCGGGCCGAACTGTCGGCGGACGAGGCGGTGCGGTTCCTGCGCTCGCTCCCCAGCGGCGCAACCGCACGCCGGGGCCCGGCCGGTCCCGGCTGGGTGGTGCCGGTGGGCCGGGGGCTGCGGCCGACGACACGGCCGGTGCCGGGCGCGGTGTGCCTGCCGGGACCAGGCCGGCTGGCCGCGTTGCAGCGGGTGCTGCGCCATGCGACGGCCCTGCGCGTCTACGGCCCGCAGGGCGCCCTCGCCGCCGCCGGTACGGCCGCCGCCTGGGAGGTGGTGCTGCCGGGCATGCGGCTCACGCTCACCCTGTCGCCGGACCCGGCCCGGGGGTTCTCGGGCGAGGGCGGGGTGCTGGACGCGCTGGCCACCGACGAGGCCGCCGAGGACGCGGAGCTGATCGCGGTCCTGCTGGCCTGGGAGCCCCGTGTCGACGTCACCGACCTCGCCGCCTCCGCCGGCCTCTCCCCGGAGCGGATCCGCGCGGCCCTGGTCCGCCTCGGGACCTCGGGACGCGTCGGCTACGACACGGCGGAGGCCGCCTACTTCCACCGCGAACTGCCCTACGACGCGGGGCGCGTGGAGCGGCACAACCCCCGGCTGCGGTCGGCGCGGGCCCTGGTGGCCGCCGGAGCGGTGGCCCTGGACGGCGAGCCGGCCACGGTGACGGCCGAGGACGGTCATGTGCACCGGGTGCGGGAGACGGCGGGGGTGCTGAGCTGCAGTTGTCTGTGGTGGGCGAAGTACCGGGGCGGCCGCGGTCCGTGCAAGCACGCGCTGGCGGTGCGGATGGTGCGCAGGGGGGCCGCGGTGGAGCAGGACGTGAAGCGGAACGTGGCACAGGACGTGGCACAGGGCATGGCGGAGATCGGCGGGGGTGCGTGATGAGCGCGGTGCTGGAGGCGGTACGGGCGGGGCGCGTCGGGGAGACGGCGCTCCTGGTGGAGAAGTTGACGGATGCCGAACGACGGGCGCTGCTGCCCGAGTTGCAGGGCCTGCGCAAGGAGCTGCGGGCCGCGCCGTGGGAGAGCGGGGCCCAGCGCACCTGTCCGGCGCTCCAGGTGGCGGGAGCCATGTGCCACTCGGGGGCCGCGGCGGCCGCGACCTGGATCACGGGGGCCGACATGCGCTGGCGCCAGGCTCCGGCGGACATGCTGCTGAAGGCGCTGGCGGACCGGGGCGCCGGCTGGCAGGCGGACGTGGCCCGGCGGCTGGCCGCGCGACCGGTCTCCGCGGACGTGCCGTTCCCGCTGATCGCCGGACTGGCGCGGCGCTCGGGATGCGCGGTACCGGTGTCGGACGCCTCCGTGGTCGGCTGGGTCCGGCACGTCGGCCACGGCTGGGGACGCGTCCCGCTCGTCGACCGGCTGCGCGCCGAGCCCGACCTCGCGCCGCTGGTGACCGGCCTGTTCGAGCTCTCCGATCTCGGCGAGGTCCGCTGGCTGTTCGGCGACGGTCCCGGTTCCTGGCAGAGCGCCCTCGCGGAGCTGACGAGCGCGGGCGTGCTGGAGCGCAAGGCCGTGGTCGACGCCTGCGTGGCCCGGCTGCTGCGCGGCGGCGGCCCGACCGACCACCGGGTCTTCCTGCCGCTGCTGGGCAGGCTCGCCCTCACCCGGGAGGAGGAGCGCGAGCGGGTCGCCGACTGGACGGCCCTGGCCCGGGACGCCGCCTCCCCGGTCGCCGCCCACGCCCAGTCGGTCCTCGCCGCCCTCGCGCTCGACGGCGACCTCACCGCGAGCCGGCTGGCCGAGGCCTCCGAAGGACTGCTGTTCCGCGCCGAGAAGAAGCTGGTGCGCGCCCAGCTGGTGCTGCTCGGCAAGGTGCTCGCCCGCGACCCGGCCTCGGCCGCGGAGCTGCTGCCGGCGGTGGCCCGGGCGTTCGGGCACGAGGACACCCAGGTGCAGGAGCGGGCGGTGAAGCTGGTGGAACGGCATGCGAAGCGGCTCGGCGGCGAGGCGGCGTCCGGGACCGGCATCGCCGCCGCGGCCGAGCAGCTGAGCCCGGCCCTGCGGGTGCGGGCCGCGGCCGCCCTGGGCATCGCGCCCGCGGCGGAGCCCGAGGCGTACGAGGAGGTGCTGCCGCCGGCTCCGGAGCCGTTCCGGGTCGCGGACGCCCCGGATTCCGCCGTGGAACTCGCCGAGGAGGTGTCGGCCCTGCTGGCGGCGGACGGGGACGTGGCCACGTTCGAGCGGGCGCTGGACGGCCTGGCCCGGCATGCCCACCGCGACCAGGACGCGCTGCGCGAGGCGCTCGAACCGGTGGCGGCGACCCGCTGGTGGTGGGAGCCCGAGTCGTACCGGCGGCAGCAATGCGAGGAGCACTTCGGGCACACCCGGCGCGGTCTGCTCACCGCCGAGGGCGGCCTCGAACTGATCCTCGCCACGCTGTACGGGGCCGTGAGCACGGCCACCCTGCTCGCCGGGCTGCGGGCCGGGCCGGCCGACCACGACTGCGCACGCCACGGGTTCTCCCGCGTCCTGGACGTCCGGCTGCGTGAACTGGCCCACCGGATACGCACGGACCCCCAGCCCCTGCTCCTGGCCACGCCGTCGTGGAGCACCGGGCTCCTGGAGCCGGCCGAGCTCGTCGACCGGCTCGACACCTACCGTCGGCTGGGTGCCCGGGTCGGTGCCGCGGACTTCGCCCAGGCCGTGTTCCGGGTACGCCGCCAGGACCGTGCGGCTGCCCTGGCGGCGGCCGAGCGTGCGGTCGCGCTCGGCACACCGGAAGGCGACCGGCTCGCGCGTCTGCTGTCGGCCGAGGAGGCCTCCGCGCCCTCGTCCCGCCGCCGTACCTCGGGGCCTCGGATCCTGGTCGAGTCGGGTGAGGTCCAGGAATTCCAGGCGGACTTCCCGGAAGCCTTCCGACGGCTCGGCCGGCCGGTGACCGCCTTCGGCGAGAGCCGGTACTGCTACCACTGGGGGCAGGAGAACCACGCGCACTGGCCGGCCGTGCTCCCGGAGCGGCGTGAGCTGGTGGCCGTGCGGTTGGTGAAGGACCTGTCCTGGAGCACCATGAGCGACCAGCGGGGCACGACCGCCGCCCTCCCGCTGCTCGCCGAGTCCGGCGGCCCGGCGGGCGAGAGCACGCACCTGTGCGTGGCGTACGGGCTGGGCGCGCGGCATCCGGAGGACCGGCTGGCCGCGGTGGACGCGCTGCTGGTGCTCGCCGCCCGCGGACAGCTCGACACGGAGCGGCTCGGTGCCGACCTCGGCCAGTTGGTCCGGCGCGGTGCGGTGAAGCCGCTGCGGCTGGCGGAGGCGGCCCGGACGGCGGCGGCCACGGGGGCGAACGCGACGATCTGGGAGATGCTCCGGCACACCCTGCCCGTGCTGCTCGCGGACCTCGCGACCGGGGGGACCTCGGGCGCCTCGGGCGCGGCGGGCGCCTCGGGCGCGGCGGGCGCGCCTCGCGGGCTCGGGGAGCTGCTCTCGGTCGCCGCCGACTGCGTCGAACGGTCCGGGGCCCGGGGTGAGCTGCCGCATCTCGCCGGGGCGGCGGCCCGGCGCGGCTCGTCCCGGCTGGTGGTCCAGGCCCGTCGGCTGCGGGACGCGCTGGCGATGGCGGCGGCCGTCCGGGAGGGACGGGAGCCGGTCCTTCGCTGACCTCGGCAATTATTGAAACCAGTACATAGGCGACGTAAACATGCTTTACCCATCGGTCACAGAGCGTTCGTGATCACGCAACACCGTTGCTTCACAGTGGCTGCATGAATCGAGACATGTCTGATGTGACACGCACGAGGAACGGACGCCCCGTGCACCACTGGCGGCGGGACGTCATCGAGCTCGCCGCCCTGTTCACGGCGGTCGCGGCGGCCGACGGGGTGGCCAACCTGGTCGGGCACGGACCCGACGGCCCGGCGCTGCTGGTGATCTCGGCGCTGGTGCTGGCGGCGACGGCGGGCTTCCATGTCTGGTGGGCGAGGCGCCCAGGTCACGCACCCCCGGTGACGGATACCGATACCGGCGCCCGGCCGGCCGTTCCCGAGACGCGGCAGGCCGGACCCGGCACGGTCGCCTCGGGAACCGGCGTCCGGGCGAGCACGCTGTGGCGGCTGCGGACGACGGTGCGGGACGAGCCCGGTTCGCTCGCGGCGCTGTGCGGCGCGCTCGCCGGGCGCCTGGTGGACATCCTGAGCCTGCAGACGCATCCGCTGGGCGACAGCACGGTGGACGAGTTCCTGCTGCGGGCTCCGGGTGAGCTGACGGCCCGCGAGATCACGCGGGCGGTCGCGCTGGCCGGGGGCACGGACACCTGGATCGAGCGGGCCGACGCCCACGATCTGGTGGACGCGCCGACCAGGGTCCTCGGCCTGGCCACCCGAACCGCCCTGGACGCGGCGGAACTTCCGCTGGCCCTCCGGCAGTTGTTGGGAAGGTGCACGATCCGCTCGCTCCCCGCCCACCCGGTCGGCGGGGCCCGGAGCCCCGAGGCGGTTCCCGTCGAAGGGGCGCTGGAGGACACCGTGATGCGGCTGCGTGCGCCGGAGGGGGGAGTGATCACCGTGGAACGGCCGTATCTCCCGTTCACGCCGACCGAGTTCGCGCGGGCGCGGGCACTGGTGGAGCTGGACGCCCGGCTCGGGCCGCGCATCCCGCACGGCCAGGACGTGATCGCGTTGTCCGCGGGCGAGGCGATCACCGTGCGCCGGGCCGACACCGGTGACGTCGAGGCGGCGAAGGCGATGCACGAACGCTGCTCGACGCGGACCCTCGGGCTCCGCTACCACGGGCCGGTCGGGGACGCCGACCGGTACCTGAACCACCTGCTCAGTCCCCGCTTCGGCCGGACGCTGGCCGTGCAGACCGCGTCGGGCCGGATCGTCGGCCTCGGGCATCTGCTGTGGGACGGGGACGAGACGGAGGTGGCGCTGCTCGTCGAGGACGCCTGGCAGCGGCGCGGCGTCGGCGGCGAGCTGCTGACGCGGCTGGTGAGGATGGCCGTCGAGGCGGGCTGCGAGAGCGTGTACGCGGTGACGCAGGCTTCCAACACCGGGATGGTGGCGGCGATGCGGGGGCTGGGGCTGCCGCTCGACTATCAGATCGAGGAGGGGACGCTGGTCATCACGGCCCGGCTGACGGCGGAGCGGGGTGACGCCGTGACCGCCATGGGGTGGCTCTCGGGTGCCGGTGACCCCGGAAGGGCCGACGCGCCGTAGGGTTCGGGGCCGGTCGCCGACCGCGGGTGCGTGGGGGCCGGTCGCGCCCGCGCGGCGGGGCCGCACCCGGGTACGGCCCCGCGGCCGAAGGGGCACCGGGCCGGCTTGAACCATGGTGACAGGGGACGGAAGCCCCGTACGTGCCAGGCTTCCGTCCCGTGGGGGCTAGCGGAGAGAGCTGAAGCCCTTGCGGAGTTCGTCGACGAGGAGCTCGGGCTGTTCCCAGGCGGCGAAGTGGCCGCCCCTGGGGAGCCGGTTGAAGTGGACGAGGTTCGGATAGGCCTCCCTGGCCCAGCTCTCCGGCGCCTGGTAGAGCTCGTCGGGGAAGACGCTGACGGCCACGGGCAGCTTCACGCCCTTGGCGCCGAAGAAGGGCGCGGTGTTCTCCGCGTAGAGACGGGCGGCGGAGACGGCCGTGTTCGTCAGCCAGAAGAGGGTGATGTTGTCCAGGACGTCGTCTCGGGACAGCCCTTCCCGCACACCGTCGAAGGAGCGCGAGATCATCGCCAGGCTCTTCGCGTCGTGGTCGAGCAGGAACGCCGCCAGGCCGACGGGCGAGTCCGCGAGACCGGCCAGGGACTGCGGACGTGAGCCCATCATGTAGGCGTAGTAGACGTGCCGGTACACGAAGTCCAGCTGCTCGACGGCCCGCTTCTGCTCGTCGTCGGCGAGGACGACGTCGTCCGGCAGCGGATTCCCGGCGACGATCGCCAGCTCGACGGCCGGCGGGACGACCTTGGGCATGTTGGTGTGGATGCCGACCAGCCCTTCCGGCTCCTGCACGCCCATGAGGTCGGTGACGACGGCGCCCCAGTCGCCACCCTGTGCCACGTACTTCGGGTAGCCGAGGCGCTTCATCAGCTCACCCCAGGCCCGGGCGATGCGCTCCGGGCCCCAGCCCTTGGCCGTGGGCTTGCCCGAGAAGCCGTATCCCGGCATCGAAGGGATGACCACGTGGAACGCGTCCTGGGCGGAGCCGCCGTGCGCGGTGGGGTCGGTGAGCGGCTCGATGATCTTCAGCTGCTCGACGACGGAGCCCGGCCAGCCGTGCGTGACGATCACCGGCAGCGCGTTCTCGTGCTTCGAGCGGACGTGGACGAAGTGGATGTCCAGTCCGTCGATCTCGGTGATGAACTGGGGGTAGGAGTTCAGCCGCGCCTCGACCTTGCGCCAGTCGTACTCCGTGGCCCAGTAGCGGGCCAGCTCCTTGACGGTGGCGAGCTGGGTGCCCTGCGACTGGTCGGTGACGGTCTCCTTCTCGGGGAAGCGCGTCGCCTCGATGCGCGCACGAAGATCCTGGAGCTCCGATTCGGGGAACTCGCAGATAAACGGGCGGATGGCCGCCGCTGCCGAAATGTCAGACATGTTGGGGGTGCGTCTTCCGTGTTCGATCGGCGGCCCGGTGCCGCCGGCCCGTCCACAGTCCTACGGATCCCGGCGCGTCACCCCGGGGGAAACCCCGGGGTCTCCCGCACCCCCGTGGCCGGGCCCGGGGTGGGACGACGCACCTGCCGAAGGGGCGTGAAGGGAATACCGTTGAGATGACGTGCCGACGTGGTGTTCCGGGAAGATCGATCCATGGATGCACAGGCCACCGGTTCGCGGGCCGCCCTGCGGGGCCGGAGTCACGAGCTGGCCGCGCTGGACCAGGCACTGGCGACCGTGCGGGAGGGCCGCAGCGCGGTCCTGGTGCTGCGCGGCGAGGCCGGGATCGGCAAGACCGCGCTGCTGGACTGCGCGGCCGACCGGGCCACCGGGTTCCGCACCCTCCGGGTGGCAGGTGTGGAGACCGAGATGGAGCTTCCCTTCGCGAGCCTCCACCAGCTCTGCGCGCCCCTGCTGGGGGCGGCTCACCGGCTGCCCGGTCCGCAGCGCGACGCGCTGTCCGTGGCGTTCGGACTCCAGGACGGCACGGTGCCCAACCGGTTCCTGGTGGGGCTGGGCGTGCTCGGACTGCTCGCCGAGACGGCCAGGGAGCGGCGGCTGGCCTGCCTCGTCGACGACGCCCAGTGGCTGGACGAGGAGTCCCTGCAGGTGCTGGTGTTCGTGGCCAGACGACTGGCGGCCGAGCCGATGGCCCTGATCTTCGCCCTGCGGGACGCCGACGACAGCCGTGAGGTGGCCGGCCTGCCGGAACTGGTCGTCGAGGGCCTCAGCGAGTCCGACGCGCGTGCCCTGCTCGCCTCGGCGGTGCACGTGCCGCTCGACCCGCTGGTGCGGGACCGGATGGTCGCCGAGACGCACGGCAATCCGATGGCCCTGCTGCAACTGCCGAGCGCGCTGACACCCGCCGAGCTGGCGGGCGGCTTCTGGCTTCCCGGCAGACGCCCCGTGACGAGCCGCATCGAAAGCGCCGTTCACCGACGGTTCCGGTCCCTTCCGGCGGACAGCCGGCGTCTTCTGCTGACCGCCGCGGCCGAGCCCACCGGAGACCCTGACCTGCTGTGGCGCGCCGCCGCTCTGCAGGGGATACCGGAGCAGGCCGCGGCACCGGCCGAGGCCGCCGGACTGGTCGAGTTCGGCACCCGGGTGCGCTTCCACCACCCGCTGGTGCGCTCGGCGGTCTACCGTCGGGCCGCCGCGCCGGAGCGCCGGGCGGCGCACCGGGCACTGGCGGAGGCGACGGACGGTCTCCTGGATCCCGATCGCAGGGCCTGGCATCGTGCGCATGCCACGCCGCGGCCCGACGAGGACGTCGCCGTAGACCTGGCGCGCTGCGCCGACCGTGCCCAGGCCAGAGGCGGCATCGCCGCGGCGGCCTCGTTCCTGCGCCAGGCGGCGGAGCTGACTCCCGATCCCGTGCGCCGGGCCGACCGTGCACTGGCGGCGGCCCAGGCCCACATCGACGCCGGAGGGGCGGACCAGGCGCACTCCCTGCTGACCGACGCGGAGACCGGCCCGCTCGACGACCTTCAGCGTGCCCGCCTGGAGCGGCTGCGGGCCCGGCTGGTCTTCTCCCAGGTGCGGGGCGGCGCCGCGCCCCGGCTGCTGCTCGACGCCGCGAACCGGCTGGCACCTCTCGACGCGGCCCTCGCCCGCGACACCCTCCTGGAGACGTTCGGCGCGGTGATCTCCGCGGGCCGTCTCGGGGACGGGCCCGACCTGCGGGAAGTGGCCGAGACGGCCCGCTCAGGACCACCGCCGAGGTCACCGCCGCGCATGGTCGACGTGCTGCTGGACGGCATCGCCGGCCGGGTCCTGGACGGCCACGACACCGGCGCGGCCGCCCTCGGGCAGGCGCTGGACACCGTCCGGCAGGAGCTGAGAACCGGTGCGACGGCTGCGGACAGGCACGGGCTGTGGCTGGCGTTCCGTGTGACGCCCGAGCCGCTCGCACCCGAGCTGTGGAACGACGGTGCCTGGCACGAGCTGGCGGCGGACGCCGTCACCGTGGCCCGTCGGGCGGGGGCGCTCGCCGTCCTGCCGATGGCGCTGACCTACCAGGCGTGCTTCCACGTCCTGGCCGGCGAGTTCGACACCGCGGCGGAACTGATCGACGAGGCCACCGCGATCTCCGACGCGGTGGGCGGCGTGCCCATGATGTACACGTCGCTGATGCTCGCTGCCTGGCGGGGACAGGCGCAGCCGGCCAGGGCACTGATCGAGACCACCCTCGAAGAGGTGCGCCCCCGGGGTGAGGGCCGCGTGGTGGGCGTGGCCGAGTACGCCACCGCGCTGCTGTACAACGGGCTCGGCCGGTACGACGACGCGCTGGCGGCCGCCGCACGCGCCTGCCGGTACGAGGACCTGGGCCTGTTCGGCTGGGCGCTGGCCGAGCTGGTCGAGGCGGCCGCCCGCAGCGGGCGGCCCGAGGCGGGCGAGGCGGCCCTGGCGGATCTCACCGAGCGCACTCGGGCGAGCGGTACCGAGTGGGCCCTGGGCACCGGGGCCTGCTCGCGTGCGTTGCTGAGCGACGACGCCGCCGCCGACGCGCTCTACCGGGAGGCGATCGAGCGTCTCGGACGCTCCCGCGTGGCGGTCCAGCTGGCCCGCGCCCGTCTGCTGTACGGCGAGTGGCTGCGGCGCCGGCACCGCCGGCAGCAGGGCCGCGCCCAACTGCGCCTGGCCTACGAGGCGTTCAGCCGGTTCGGAGCCGACGCCTTCGCCGACCGCGCCCGCCGCGAGCTCCTGGCGACCGGTGAGACCGTTCGCAAGCGAACGGCCGGGTCCGGCGCCGGACTCACCAGCCAGGAAGTGCAGATCGCCAGGCTGGCCGGAGACCACACCAACTCCGAGATCGCCGCCCGGCTGTTCATCAGCCCCCGCACGGTGGAGTGGCACCTGGGCAATGTCTTCGCCAAGCTCGGGGTGACCTCCCGCAGGCAGCTCCGCTCGGCGCTGTCCCCGCCGAGGCCGGGAACCCCGCAGGCCCGCTCCCGCTAGGGACACAACTCGCCCAGGGCGGCGTCCAGGTCGTGCCACAGATCGTCCGCGTCCTCCAGGCCCACCGACAGACGCAGCAGCCGGTCGTTCACCCCGGCGTTCCGGCGGTCGCCCTCGTCGACGACGCGGTGGCTGATGGAGGCCGGGTGCTGGATGAGGGTGTCGACGCTGCCGAGGCTGACGGCGGGGGTGATCAGGCGCACCCGGGAGATGACCTCGTGCGGGTCGTCGTAGACCTCGAAGGCGATCATCGCGCCGCCCAGTCGCGGGTAGTGGACGCGGGCGACGCGCGGGTCGGCGGTGAGGCGGTGGGCCAGTTCGGCGGCGGTGGCGGAGGCGGCACGGACCCGGACCGGGAGGGTGGCGAGGCCGCGCAGCAGCAGGTAGCCGGCGAGCGGGTGCAGGACGCCGCCGGTGGCGAACCGTATCTTCCGGAGCTGCCCGGCGAACTCCTCGTCACAGGCGACCACTCCGCCGAGCACGTCGCCGTGGCCGCCGAGGTACTTGGTGGCGCTGTGCAGCACCAGCCGGGCGCCGAGTTCGGCGGGGCGCTGCAGCACGGGGGTGGCGAAGGTGTTGTCGGCGAGCAGCGGCACCGTGCCGCAGGCATGGGCGACGGCCCGCAGGTCGAGTTCGGCGAGGGTCGGGTTGGCCGGGGACTCGACCAGCACCAGGCCGGTGTCGGGGCGCAGCGCGTCGGTGATCCCGGCCGGGTCGGTCCAGGTGACCTCGGTGCCGAGGAGCCCGGCGGTGAGCAGGTGGTCGCTGCAGCCGTACAGGGGCCGTACCGCGACGACATGGCGCAGGCCGGCGGCCACGCGGGCCAGGAGGACGGCGGTCAGGGCGGCCATGCCGCTGGCGAAGGCGACCGCGGCCCCGGTGCCCTCCAGGCGGGCCAGGGCGGTCTCGAAGCGGGCCACCGTCGGGTTGCCGAGGCGTCCGTAGACCGGCGCTCCCGCCGGGTCCGCGCCGGCGGCGGCGAAGGCGTCGACGCGGGCGGCCTCGGCGCGGCTGTCGTACGACGGGTAGGTGGTGGACAGGTCGATCGGCGGGGCGTGCAGGCCCTGGCCGGCGAGGTCGTCGCGGCCGGCGTGCACGGCCTCGGTGGCCAGGGCGCGGCGTGTCCGGGAGACGGGGCCGCCGACGGGCGCCTGGGGGTCGTAGGTGCTCGCTGTGTCCATGACGGCAGGGTGAACAATCGACGGGGCGTGCGCGGTGGACCCCGTGCTACGTTCGGGCCGTGGCCGATTCTGTCGTACTGGATCCGGTCGATCTGCATCTGCTGCGGCTGCTGCAGAACGACGCCCGGACCACCTACCGCGATCTCGCCGCCCAGGTGGGGGTGGCGCCGTCGACCTGTCTGGACCGGGTGACCCGGCTGCGCCGCTCCGGGGTGATCCTCGGGCACCGCCTCGAACTCGATCCGGCCAAGCTCGGGCGGGGTCTGGAGGCGCTGTTGTCGGTGCAGGTCAGGCCGCACCGGCGGGAGTTGGTGGGACCGTTCGTGGAACGGATCCGGGCGCTGCCGGAATCGCGGACGGTGTTCCACCTCACCGGTCCCGACGACTACCTGGTGCATGTGGCCGTGGCGGACATGACGGACCTGCAACGGCTCGTCCTCGACGAGTTCACGGCCCACCGGGAGGTGGCCCGGGTGGAGACCCGGCTGATCTTCCAGCAGTGGGAGTGCGGGCCGCTGCTTCCGCCGCTGTCGTCGGTTCAATCCCCGTGACGGGCGGCGGTCCGTCGTACGAGGATGGACCGCATGTCACAGACCAGTAACCCGCTGCCCCGTCAGGTCGCCGACACCTTCGTCGACGAACTCATCGCCCTCGATCCGATCACCGGCACCTTCCTCGGCGACAAGGAGAGCTCGGCCCGGCTCCCCGACAACTCGCCGGCCGGCGCGGAGGCGCTCGCCAGGCTCCAGCGCGCCACGCTCGCCAGGCTCGACGAGGCCGAACGGCAGCCCGGTGCCGACAGTGACATCGAGCGTCGCTGCGCGCGCCTGCTGCGCGAGCGGCTCAGCGCCTCCCTGGCCGTGCACGAGGCCGACGAGAGCCTGCGTTCGGTCAGCAACCTCAGTTCGGCCGCGCACGCGGTGCGCCAGGTGTTCACGGTGACGCCCACCGCCACCGAGGAGGACTGGGCGGCGGTCGCCGAGCGGCTGCGCGCGGTGCCGGCTGCACTGGAGGGCTACCGGCAGTCCCTCGAACTCGGCCTGGAGCGGAAGCTGTACGGCGGTCCGCGCGCCACCACGACCTTCGTCGGCCAGCTCGGCGAGTGGGCCGACACGGGCGACGGCAGGGGCTGGTTCGAGCAGTTCGCGGCGTCCGGGCCCGAGGCACTGCGCACCGAGCTGGACGCGGCGGCCCGCTCGGCCACCGAGGCCGTGCTGGCGCTGCGCGACTGGATGCGGGACGTGTACGCGCCCGCGGTCGAGGGCGCGCCGGACGTGGTGGGCCGGGAGCGGTACGCCCGCTGGGTGCGCTATTTCAACGGCACCGACCTCGATCTGGACGAGGCGTACGCGTACGGCTGGTCCGAGTACCACCGGCTGCTCGGCGAGATGAAGGCCGAGGCGGAGAAGGTCCTGCCCGGCGCGGCCACGCCGTGGGTGGCGCTGGCGCACCTGGACGAGCAGGGCACCCACATCGAGGGTGTCGACGAGGTGCGCGGCTGGCTGCAGTCGGTGATGGACGAGGCCATCGAGAAGCTGGACGGCACCCACTTCGACCTGGCCGAGCGGGTGCGCCGGGTGGAGTCCCGGATCGCTCCGCCCGGCAGCGCCGCGGCGCCGTACTACACGCCGCCGACGGACGACTTCTCGCGCCCGGGCATCACCTGGCTGCCGACCATGGGCCAGACCCGGTTCCCGGTCTACGACCTGGTGTCGACCTGGTACCACGAGGGCGTGCCCGGCCACCACCTCCAGCTGGCGCAGTGGAAGCACATCGCCGAGAACCTCTCCCGCTACCAGGCCAGCGTGGGCATGGTCAGCGCCAACGCCGAGGGCTGGGCGCTGTACGCGGAGCGGCTGATGGACGAACTGGGCTTCCTGACCGACCCGGAGCGCCGCCTCGGCTACCTGGACGCGCAGATGATGCGGGCCGCCCGGGTCATCATCGACATCGGCATGCACCTGGAGCTGACGATCCCGGACGACTCCCCGTTCCACCCCGGGGAGCGCTGGACGCCCGCGCTCGCGCAGGAGTTCTTCGGCGCGCACAGCAGCCGCCCCGCGGACTTCGTGGAGAGCGAGCTGACCCGCTACCTGTCGATGCCGGGGCAGGCGATCGGCTACAAGCTGGGCGAGCGGGCCTGGCTGCTGGGCCGGGAGCAGGCCCGGGAGCGGCGGGGCGCCGGCTTCGACCTCAAGTCCTGGCACATGGCGGCCCTCTCGCAGGGCTCGCTCGGCCTGGACGACCTGGTGGACGAGCTGTCGCAGCTGTGACGGTACCGGCGGCCCCCGCCTGACCGGATGCCGGCACCGACCGACGGCATCGACCGACGGCACCGAGCGGGCGCCCACTGCCGGTGGGCGCCCGGCGGCGGCCGCGACCGGGGCGGGGCGGGGCGGGGCGGTCTGCCGTTCGGGTGTGCTCCGGTGGCGGCGGCCGGAGCCGGCGGGCTTGCTGGTGCCGGGGGCCACCGGAGACAGGAAGCGAGCCGCGGATGCAGACCTCCACGCACCCGAGGGAGCCGTTGCAGACCCCGCGCGCCGCGGGCCTGGCGGGGGTCGTCTTCGCCCTGCTGCTCGCCGCCGCCATGGTGCTGATCCGGCTGGCCATCCCGCAGGGCGCGGACGCGGTCACCGCCCAGCAGCCCGATCCGGACCGGCGCAACGCCGTCCACGCGGCCCTCCTGCTGGTGCCGTTCGCCGGCATCTTCTTCCTGTGGTTCGTCGGCGCCGTCCGCTCGCACGTCGGCGACGCCGAGGACCGGTTCATCGCCACCGTGTTCCTCGGCAGCGGCCTGGTCTTCACGGCCATGATGTTCGCCGCCGCCGCGGTGGCCACGGCCGTGCTCGACACCGCTCATCCGGCGGGCACCTCGCCGTCGCGGCCCACCTGGGACTTCGGCCAGCACCTCGCGTACACGCTGATGACCGGGTACGCGATGCGGATGGCGGCCGTCTTCACCTGCTCCACGTCGGTGATCGGGCACCGCCTGCGCATCCTGCCGCGTTGGCTCACGCTGGTCGGCTTCCTGACCACCGTCGTCCTGCTGTTCGTGTCGACCGCCGTGCCCTGGGCCGAGCTGGTGTTCCCGGCCTGGTCGCTGCTGCTCAGCGTGTACATCGTCCTGGCGAGCTTCCGCCGCTCCGCCGAGGGCCCGGCGCCCTGACTAGTCGCTCACCTGATCGGCGGACCCCGGCGGGCGCCGGCGGAAGCGGGCTCCCATGCTGGCGTGCGGGGAGTTCCCCGCCGTCCGGCACTGCGACGACGGACCGCGGTACGCACCGGACCTGGCCACCGGAAGGGCGGAGCCATGATGCGCCTTGTCGTCGACCTCAACAGATGTCAGGGGTACGCGCAGTGCGCGTTCCTCGCGCCGGACGTCTTCGCCATGCACGGCGAGGAGTCGCTCGTCTACAACCCGCAGGCCGAGCAGGAGCAGCGGGACCAGGTGGCGCGCGCGGTCGCCGCCTGCCCGGTGCAGGCGATCACCGCCGACGGCCTGGACGGGTTCGCGGGAGGGGCCCTCGATGCCGCCCGCTGACTATCTCGACTGGCTGCGCCGCGAGGGCCGGATCGTCGTCGTGGGTGCCTCGCTGGCCGGGCTGCGGGGCGCCGAGACGCTGCGTGCCGAGGGGTTCGCCGGGGAACTCACCATGATCGGCGACGAGCCGTACGAGCCCTACGACCGGCCACCGCTGTCCAAGGCGGTGCTGCTCGGCAGGGCGGTCCCGAACCACACCGCGCTGCCGCACCGCAGGGAGATCGACGCGAAGTGGCGGCTGGGCGTCGCGGCGACGGGTCTCGACGTCGAGGCCAAGCGGATCCGGCTGGCCGACGGCGACGAGGTCGAGTACGACCGGCTGCTGATCGCGACCGGCGTGCGGGCCCGGCCCTGGCCCAAGGAGGACGAGGCCCGTCTGGAGGGCGTGTTCACGCTGCGCACCCGGGACGACGCGGCGGCGCTGCTGCGGCGGCTGAAGGCCGGCCCGCGCCGGGTGTTCGTGATCGGCGCCGGGTTCACCGGGTCGGAGATCGCCTCGGCCTGCCGCGAGCAGGGGATCGCGGTCACGGTCGCGGAACGCGCGGGCGCGCCGCTGGTGGGCGCCCTCGGCGGGGTGATCGGCGCGGTGGCGGCCGAGCTGCACCGCGAGAACGGGGTGGACCTGCGCACCGGCGTCCAGGTCACCGCGCTGGAGGGCGACCCGGCCGGGCGGGTGCGGGCGGTCCACCTGTCCGACGCGTCCGTCGTCGAGGCGGACCTGGTGATCGTGTCGCTCGGCGCGACCCGCAACACCGACTGGCTGGCCGGTTCCGGTCTCGGGGCGGGCCCGCGGGGCATCGCCTGCGACGCGGGCTGCCGTGCCTTCGACTTCCGGGGCATCGTCACCGACGACATCTTCGTCGCCGGCGATGTCGCCCGGTCCCCGCACGCCCTGTTCGGCTACCAGTTCCTGTCGCTCGAGCACTGGGGCAACGCGGTCGCGCAGGCCGAGATCGCCGCGCACAACATGATCAGCCCGAGCGCCGAGCGGCGGCCGCACCTGTGGGTGCCGGCCTTCTGGTCGTCGCAGTTCGGCGTGAACATCAAGTCGGTCGGGGTGCCGCCGATGGGCGAGCAGATCATGATCACCCAGGGTTCGCTGGCCGAACGCCGGTTCGTCGGGGTGTACGGCTACCAGGGCCGGACCATCGCCGCGGTGAGCTTCGACAACACGCGGTGGCTGGAGTTCTACCAGCGGCAGATCGAGAGGGCCGGGCCGTTCCCGGTGGAGTTCCGGACCGTGGACCGCCGTCCGGAGGGACGGGCGCCGGTGGACGCCGACTTCCCGGACCCGGCCCTGCCGACGCACGACCCCATGGTGACCCTCAGCGGCTACTCGCCGACCGACACGCAGCTGGTCTTCCACCCCGCCCGCCACTGACCGCGCCCCGGCCCCGACGCTCCAAGGAACTGTCATGACGCAGACCTCGATGTTGCGCCAGATCACCGACTTCGCGAACCGCGCCGACCCGTACCCGCTGTACGAGGAGCTCCGCAAGACCCCGGTGCTGCACGAGGAGGAGGACGGCCCCTACGTGATCAGCACATACCACGACATCGAAGCCCTGCTCCACGACCCGCGGATCAGCTCCGACGAGGCCAACGTGACCGCCCTCGCGCAGGACGCGCTGTCCGGTCCGGAGGCGACGGGGCTGCCGCCGAGCTTCATCCGGCTGGACCCGCCGGAGCACGACCGGCTGCGGCGGATCGCCAACAGCTCCTTCGGGCCGCCGCACCAGCCGCACCGGATCGACGACATGCGGGGCGTGCTGGAGGAGATCGTCACCGAGCTGATCGACGGCCTCGGGGACGCCCGGGAGTTCGACCTGGTCGACCAGGTCGCCTACCCGTTCCCGGTCACCGTGATCTGCCGGCTGCTGGGTGTGCCGCGGGAGGACGAGCCGCGGTTCCGGGCCTGGGTCGACCCGATCGTGGCCGGTCTGGACCCGGACAGCCGCACGGCCGACGACTCGGCGAAGGCCGCGCAGGAGGCCCGGCTGCAGCTCGGCATGTACCTGAACGGGCTGGTGGAGCAGCGTGCCAAGGAGCCGCGCGACGACATGCTGTCCGACCTGGTGCACAGTCACGGCCCGGACGGCGCCATGACGACCATGGAGGTGCTCAGCACGTCGGTGCTGTTGCTGATCGCCGGCCACGAGACGACGGTCAACCTCATCACCAACGGCATGCTGACGCTGCTGCGGCACCCGCAGTACCTGGAGCGGCTGCGGAACGATCCGGGGCTGTCGGTGCGGATCGTGGAGGAACTGCTGCGCTACGAGCCGCCGGTGCAGCTGCTGCCGCAGCGCACGTGCATCGCCGACCTGGAGGTGCACGGGGTGACCATCCCCAAGGGGTCGCGGATCTGGCTGGTGCTGGCCGCGGGCAACCGGGACCCGCACCGGTTCACGGACCCCGACCGCTTCGACCCGGACCGCCAGGACATCCAGCACCTCGGCTTCGGCAGCGGCATCCACAGCTGCTTCGGCGCCCCGCTGGCCCGCCTGGAGGCCCAGATCGCGCTGTCCCAGCTGGCCCGCCGGCTCGACGCTCCGCGGCTGGTCGAGGACCCGCCGCCCTACCGCCCGAACGCGGTGCTGCGCGGCCCGCGGCACCTCGACATCGCCGTCGACGGCATCAGATGACGGATCGTCAGGACGGGATCCGGCGCAACTGCACCAGACCCAGCCAGGTTTCCGGGCCGGGCCTGGTGTAGGCGGCGCGCACCGCGTAGGTGCCGGGCTCCAGCGGGACCCGCAGATGGTCCCCGCCCGCGGCCTCGCCGCCGGGCCAGGCGGAGTCGAACAGGACGACGGGGCCGGGGACCTGCCAGCGGATCTCGTTCTCCCACGCGGCACCGTCGAGGGCGGCGGGCACCTGGGACAGGAGTTCCTCCTCCGAGTTGGCGGCGGACCACCGTACGAAGGTCCCGTGGTCGGGCAGGAAGGACGTCGAGGCGGGTTCGTCGCCGAGGACCAGGGCGGTGCTGTCCCCGACTGGGAGCAGTCCGACGTAGCCGTCGACCTCGCAGGCCCGGTCGTAGTCGGTGGCCAGTTCCTCGCTGTCGGCGCCGGCCCAGAACGGCAGGACCGTCTCCGGGACCGCCACCAGCGGGCCGCCGCCCGACTCCACCCACTCCACCGCGCCTTGATCCCCATATCGAGTCATGGGGTGAACCTACACGGACAGCGACGGCACGGGTTCGCCGCCGGGAATCAGCAACCGCAGTCCCCCGTGACGGGCGCGGTCAGCGGGTCCGGGGCACGGCGCTCGCGGGCCTGCCAGGTCTCGAACTCGAAGCCCTCACGCACCCAGTACTCGAATCCGCCGAGCATCTCCTTGACCAGGTAGCCGAGTTCGGTCAGGGCGAGGGCGGCGCGAGTGGCGCCGTTGCAGCCGGGACCCCAGCAGTACGTCACCACGGGCACGGTGCGGTCCAGGAGCCGGGGCGCCTGCTCGGGGACGAGGGCGGTGGGCAGGTGGACGGCGCCCGGGATGTGCCCCTGGTTCCAGGACTCGGTGGAGCGGGAGTCCAGGACGACGAAGCCGGGGTCGCCGCCGGCGGCGAGGGCGGCGGCCACGTCGGAGACGTCGGCGTGGAAGGCGAGGCTCGCCCGGAAGTGGGCGGCGGCCTCGGCGGGCGCGGCGGGGGCGACGCGCAGGACGGGATCGGGGGTGGTGCCGGTCATGTGGGGCCTTTCGCCGGCCGCCGTCGGTGCGGCGGATGTCTCCATGGCGGCAAATCTACGAGGGTCGCGGGGCACCCTGAAGGCGTGATCCCCGGCCTCGCCCTTGTCCGTCCGGGGTTTCCCTGTTATCCATCCCCCATGACCGAGTTTTCCCCGGATGCCACCGACCGGCGCATCCTCGACGTCCTCCAGCGCGAGGGCCGGGCCAGCTACGCCGAACTGGCGCGGGCCGTAGCGATGTCCGCGAGCGCGGTGACCGAGCGGGTGCGCCGCCTTGAGGAGGCCGGTGTGATCCAGGGGTACGCGGCGGTGGTCGACCCGGAGCGGCTCGGCCTGCCGATCCTCGCCTTCGTCCGGCTGCGCTATCCGAACGGCAACTACCGGCCCTTCCACGACCTGGTCGCCGCCACCCCCGAGATCCTGGAGGCGCACCACGTCACGGGCGACGACTGCTTCGTCCTCAAGGTCACCGCCCGCTCGATGCGCCACCTGGAGGAGGTCTCCGGCCGCATCGGCACCCTGGGCTCGGTGACGACGAGCGTCGTCTACTCCTCGCCGCTGCCCCGCCGGGCCGTCGGCACCTGAGCGCTCCGCGGGAGCGCCGCGACAGGCCGTCGGTCGACTGCGGTGCCGTCGTGGCTGGTCACGCAGTTCCTCCGCCAGCCGAAGGCTGGGGGTGCCCCCAGCGCCCTTCGGGGGCGCTTCCCCTGGCGGTCGGCGCCCAGCGTGGGAGTCGGCTGGGAAACTGCCCCCGTACCGGGCGCGGGGAACTGCGCGGCCGGCCTCCACCGGCCCGCGGTGAGCGAACCGCGCAACCGGCGGAACGCTCAGACCCCGCGCTGCCGCAGGGTCGAGCCCGTTCTCCCCTTCGAGACCTCCAGCTGGGCGTGGACCCGGCGGCGCAGGTCGGCGACGTGGCTGACGATGCCGACGCTGCGGTCGCGTTCGCGCAGCGAGTCGAGGACGTCGAGGACCTCGTCGAGGGTCTGGTCGTCGAGGCTGCCGAAGCCCTCGTCGATGAAGAGGGTGTCGAGGCGGACGCCTCCCGCCTCGTCGGTGACGACGTCCGCGAGGCCGAGGGCGAGCGCGAGGGAGGCGAAGAAGGTCTCGCCGCCGGAGAGCGTGGCGGTGTCCCGCTCGCGTCCGGTCCAGGCGTCGACGACGTGCAGTCCGAGGCCGCTGCGGCCGCGTCCGGTGCGGTCGTCGGAGTGGACCAGGGTGTAGCGGCCGGACGACATGCTCCGCAGGCGTACGGTCGCGGCGGCGGCGACCTGTTCCAGACGGGCGGCGAGGACGTACGACTCCAGGCGCATCTTGCGTTCGTTGTCCGCGGAGGTGCCCGCGGTGAGGCCGGCCAGACGGGCGACCCGGTCGTACTCCTCGCGCAGCGGGGCCAGTTGCCGCACGCTCGCGGTGGCGCGGGCGGAGAGCCGGTCGAGTTCGGCGCAGCTGCGGGCGGCCCGGTCGCGGGCGGAGGCGGCGTCGCGCAGGCGCCGGGCGGCCAGGGCGGCGGTGCGCTCCGCCGTGTCGAGGTCGGCCGGCGGCTGCCGGTCGGCGGCCGCGGTGTCGGCCTCCGCGAGGACGGCACGCACCGCGGCCTCCTCGGACTGCCAGTCGTCCAGGCGCCGTTGGAGTTCGCGGTGGGCGGTGTCGTCGAGGAGGGCGGCGGCCGCGGCCTGCGGGGTGTCGAACCCGGCACGGTAGGCGGCGTCGGCGAGCCGGGCGTCGGTCTCCTTCAGGTGCCGGGCGGTGACCTCGGCGGCGCGCGCGGCGTCGGCGGCGTCGGTGAGCAGCGCCACCTGCCGCTCCAGCTGTGCGGCCCGTGCGGACACGCTGGTGGCGCTCCCCCGGGCCTGGATCAACTCCTCTTCGAGAGACGCGAGTTCCGCGTCGAGACCCTCGCGGCGGGTGAGCCGTGCGGCGGCCCGGACCTCGGCCTGCTGCCGCCCGGCGAGCCGACGCTCGCGCTCCTGCTCGGCCAGCCGCAGCTCCTCCTGCGCCGCGTGCAGGACGGACCCGGCCCGCCGGGCCTCGCTGTACTCCCGTTCCAGCTCCTCGGCCTGGGAGGCGAGTTGCGCGGTCGGGGTGTCGCCCGCCTCGGCGGTGGCGGCGGCCAGGGCCTCGCGTGCCGTGCCGAGCCGCCGCTCGTCCCGGGCGCGCTGCTCGTCGGCGCGCTGCAGGGCGGCGAGCGCGCGTTCCTCGGCCTCGCGGTCGACGTGGCCCGCGAACTTCTCGGCCGGGGACGGGTGTTCGGTGGCCCCGCAGACCGCGCACGGCTCTCCCTCGGCGAGTTCGGCGGCGAGCTCGGCGGCGATGCCGTTCAGCCGCTGTTCCTTGAGGTCGAGCCAGTGCGTCCGCGCGTCGACGGCCTGCTGTGCGGAGGCGAGGGCGGTGCGCTGGGCCTCGTCGGTGTCCCGGCCCAGCTCGTCCCGGAGCCGCGCCGCAGCCAGGCGCCGCCGGGCGGGGTCGCGCTGTACGGCGAGCTGCTCGGCGCGGGTCGCGGCCTCCTGGGCGGTGTCGACACGGGACCGGAGTCCCGCGCCCCGGGCGTCCCAGCCGGCGAGCCAGCCCGCGGCCTCGCGCAGCGTGTCCTCGTCGTCCCGCTCCTGCCGGTCGAGCCGGTTGCGCTCGTCGGTGACCTCGGCGAGCCGTCGCTCGGCGCGGCGCGCGGACTCCAGGCCGCCCAGCTCCTCGGCAGCCTTGCGGGCGGCGCCGGCCAGCCCCGCCGCACCGGCTTCGGCGAGGGTCCCGGGCAGTAGCGCCCGCGCCTCCACCTCGGCGCCGGCGGCGCTGCGGTGCTCTTCCTCGGCGGTCTCCCGCAGCTCCAGTGCCGGTGCGACCGCTTCCGCCTTCCGGGCCCGCTCCATGCGCGCCTGCGCCGCCCGGTGCTCCCCGGCCTGCTCCTCCAGCCGTACGCGCCGCTGCCGGGCCTCTTCGAAACGGGCCTGCAGCCGGGCCAGTTCGCGTGCCTCGGCCAGGGCGCGGTCGGCGGCGAACTGGGCGGACTCGGCAGCGGTGAGCCGGCAGTGGGCGACCGTGAGGCGCTCGCGCGCGGTGCTGCGGGCGACCGCCGCGGCGGCGAGGACGGCCGCTGCCAGCCCGGGCTCACCCGGGGCCGGCTCGGGCAGCTCCATCGCGTCGCCGGCCTCCTGCTGCATGCGGTGCGCGTCGGCCAGCAGCGCGGAGTCGCCGTCCCGGACCCGGGCCTCGGCCGTCTTCCGGCGTTCGGCGAGGCGCTTCTCCACGTCGGCGAAGCGCTGGGTGTCGAAGAGCCGGCCGAGCAGCTGGCCGCGTGCGCCGGCGTCGGCCCGCAGGAAGCGGGCGAAGTCGCCCTGGGGCAGGAGCACGACCTGGCAGAACTGCTCGCGGCTCATGCCGAGCAGCTGGGTGATCTCCTCGCCGATCTCCTGGTGGGAGCGGCTGAGGTCCTTCCAGACGCGGGCGGCCGCGTCGTACTCGCGCAGCCAGGTCTGGGCCTTGTCCAGGGTGGTGCCCGCGCCGCGTTTCTTGGGGCGCTCCCAGGGCGGCTGCCGGGTGATCTCCAGCCGGCGGCCGGCGACGGTGAGTTCGAGGCGGACCTCGGTGCGGGTGGCGGGGTCGGCGTGGTCGCTGCGCAGCGTGAGGCCCTGGCCGCTCTGCCGGGCGCCGGGGACGGTGCCGTAGAGGGCGTAGCAGACGGCGTCCAGGACGGAGGTCTTCCCGGCGCCGGTGGGGCCGTGCAGGAGGAAGAGCCCGGCAGTGGAGAGCGCGGCGAAGTCGACGCTCTGGGAGCCGCCGAAGGGGCCGAAGGCGGTGATGTCGAGCCGGTGGAGCCTCATGCGGCCGCCTCCGTGACGGGGCTCGGGTGCGGGTGTGCCGTCACCGGGCCCCCTCGCGTACCGTGCGGTCCGCACGCACCGCGTCGAACGCCTCGCCCAGGACGGCCAGTTCGTCTGCGTCGGGGCCCGCGCCGCGCACGTGGGCGACGAAGTCCTCGGCGATCTGCCGGTCGGTGCGGCCGGCCAGGCGGCGGGCGTAGGAGACGTCGGGGTCGTCCGGGGCGCGGTCGGGGTCGAAGACCAGGCTGAGGGTGTGCGGGAAGCGGTCGGTGAGGCGGGCCATGGGGTCGGCGGGGCGGACCGGGTCGGTGAGGGTGGCCTCGATCCAGGCGTCCTCGTGGCGGGTGAGGGCGGGATCGGCGAGGAGGTCGTCCAGGGTGCCGCGGATGCGGGCCAGCGGGCGCGGGACCGGGCAGTCGAGGCGCTCGGCGGTGACCGTGCCGTCGGCGGCGAGGTCGAGAAGCCACATGCTCTTGCGGTGGCCGGCCTCGGAGAAGGAGTAAGCCAGCGGGGAGCCGGAGTAGCGGACGCGCTCGGTGAGGGTCTGGCAGCCGTGCAGGTGGCCGAGGGCCACGTAGTCGACGCCGTCGAAGACGCCGGCCGGGACGGCCGCGACGCCGCCGACCGTGATGTCCCGTTCGCTGTCGCTGGGCTCGCCGCCGGTGACGAAGGCGTGGGCGAGGACGACGGAGCGGGTGCCGGGCGGACGGGTCGCGAGGTCGGCGCGGACCCGGTCCATGGCGGCGGCCAGCACCGTCTCGTGCCCCGCCCGGTCGACCGCGAACTCGTCCTTCACCAGGGCGGGTTCGAGATACGGCAGACCGTAGAACGCGACGTCACCGGCGGTGTCGGCGAGCACGACCGGGGTGCCGCAGGCCGACGGTTCGGTGCGCAGGTGGATCCCGGCGCGGTCGATGAGACCGGCACCGACACCGAGGCGGCGCGCGGAGTCGTGGTTGCCGGAGATCATCACCGTGGGCACGCCGAGGTCGGCGAGCCGGTGCAGGACGTCGTCGAACAGCTCGACCGCGGCGAGCGGCGGTACCGCACGGTCGTAGACGTCCCCGGCCACCACCACGGCGTCGACGGCGTACTCCCGCACGGTCGTCACGAGGTGGCCGACGAACTCGGACTGGGCGTCGAGCATGTTGACCCGGTGGAAGGCCCGCCCCAGATGCCAGTCGGACGTGTGCAGGATTCTCATGAGACCACCCCGACCCGCACCCTTACCCCTATTGCACCTGTATGACCCACATGAGTCCGCACGGGGACTCCCCGGCAACGCCTGCCACGCTAACGCATGTCACCCCCTGATCCACCACGGACCTCATGTTCCGTGCCCGGGCCGCTGCGCGGAACCCGACGCCCCTTCCCGGGGGGCCGCTACGCGTCGCCGTACGGGAGCGTCGCGCCCGGCAGGTCGTACTCGTCGCGGCGGCCGCACATCCCGAAGCCCCCGAGACGGCTGGGCTCGGCCCCGTACGCGGTCGCCTCGCCGAGGTACGACGCCTGGCCGGCCTGCAGCGCGTCCAGCTGGGCGCCCGTGCGTTCGGCGGCGGCGAGCGCACCGGCCCGCCACAGCTCGCGCCAGCGCGGCACCCTGTCGCGCACCAGCCGGGCGGCGGCCCGCTGGAACTCCGCGTACGGTCCGCCGTCCCCGGCGGCCAGCGCCTCCCGCAGGGTCAGGTAGCCCTCGACGGCGAGGTCCCGGCGCCTGCGGGCGGCCCGCTCCGTCTCGGCTCCGGTGCCCGGTGGCAGCGTCGCCGCGGCGGCGTACCGTGCCGGGTCGGCGAGGACCTCGGGCGGGAAGGTGAAGACGGCGTCCCCGGCCTCCGGCAGTCCGCCGTTCTGCATCAGCACGGTGACGCGCAGACCGCCGCCCTGCACCATGCGGTGCACGGTGCCCGGGGTGAACCAGGCCACGGACCCGGGCTCCAGCGGGATGTCCCGGTACCCGTCCGGGCTCAGGGTCTGCACGGCACCCCGGCCGCCGGTGACGACGTAGGCCTCGGTGCACACCAGGTGGAGGTGCGGGCTGCCGCCGCAGACCCCGTCGGCGGCCTCCCATGCGTAGGCGCTGAGGTGGGACAGTCCGACGGCGCCGGGCAGCGGGTGCGGCAGCGCCGGCTCCGGCCCGCTCACCACGGCAGGCCCGCCAGGTGCGCGGCGACGCGGTCGGCGTCCCAGGCGCCGTCGGCGAAGACCATCCGGTACCGGTAGGCGAAGGACTCCCCCGGCGGCAGGGCGAACGCCTCGAAGAACGCCCAGGAGAACGCGGCCGTGGGGATCGGTTCCGCGCGCACGAACCAGTGCGACTCGTGGACCGCCGTCCGTGCGTCGAGGTTCTCGGGCGCGTGGGCGAAGACGACCGTGGAGTGGGCGTCCACCTCGTCGTGCTCGGTGGTGAAGGCGAGCCACGGGCCCTGGGTGCCCATCAGTTTCCCGGCACCGGTGACGGAGTCCGGGCCGAACACGGTGCCGCCGGTGAAGTCACGGGGGCCGCGCCACTGGAGCCCGGTGTATCCCGCCATCTCGCGGCCTTCGGTGGTGGGGGAACCGAAGGTCAGCGGCTCGTCGCGGAGGTTGGTGAGGCGGATGGCCCAGTCGAGCGCCCAGGCGCCGGCCTGCTCGTCGACGGAGTGCACGGTGAGCCCCCGCACCTCCCGCGCCCACTCGGCGCCGGCGTTCTCCACCCAGGTCAGCCGCTCGGTGAAGGCGAACCGGTCGTCCGCGACGGCGAACCCGGTGAACCCGTCGTGCCGCATCGAGCCGACCCGGTCCGGCAGCACCTGGTAACCCTGCCCGTGGACATAGGTGTTGCCGCCCCAGAAGTTCTGCCCGGACAGGTGGCTGGCCGTCATCTGGAGACCCTTGTGCCAGCGGTGGTCGCTCGGCCGGTAGCCGGTGACGGTGCGGCCCGCGAGGGTGCACACCGGGTGGGCGTACGGCTTGCGCGCCTCGTACGCCTCCGGGTCGGGGCGGTAGACGTACCGCAGGATCTCGGTGCCGTCCGGTGCCTCGACCGCGATGTGCTCGCCGTGGACGTGGCTGACGCGGATGCTCATGCGCGCTCCTCGGTGGGGGCCCGGTGGGGGTGGTCGCCGTGCATGGCTGCGCAGCAGGGGTCGCCGGGGCCGATCTCGCCGGCGTGCACGGGGCGGCCCGTGATCACGTGGGCGGACGGGGTGTCGATCCGTGGGGGCATGCGGTCCTCCTGGAGGTGGTGGAGACCAAGACACGGAGAAAGCGCTTGCCCTCGCAGGGACCCTAGATCCGGAGGAATGTCAGGACAACCCCCCGCGCGGGCGACCGGTCGTCACGTGTCCCCGTAGGCCTCCCCGCCCAGTTCGAGGGTGGCGGTGCCCGCCGTCGCGTCGGCGAGCCAGGCGCGGAAGGTGTCCACGTCGGCGTCCGGCAGGCCGATCTCGATGGCGACGGCCTCGCCGTAGCGGACGTCGCGGACCTCGCGTCCGGTGGCGCGCAGGTCGTTCTGGACCTTGCCCGCCCGCTGGTGGTCGACGGTCACCGTGGCCAGCCGGAAGCGGCGCCGGGTGCGGGTGCCGACGGCGTCGAGGGCCTCGCCGACCGCACCGCCGTAGGCGCGGATGAGGCCGCCGGCGCCGAGCTTGACGCCGCCGTAGTAGCGGGTGACGACCGCGACGACGTACCGCATGTCGCGGCGGAGCAGCATCTGCAGCATGGGGACACCCGCGGTGCCGCCCGGTTCGCCGTCGTCGCTCGCCCGCTGGGTGGCGGCGTCGGCACCGATGACGTAGGCCCAGCAGTTGTGGGTGGCGTCCGCGTGCTCCCGGCGGACCGCCGCGACGAAGTCCTGGGCCTCCCGCTCGGTGGCCGCCGGGGCGAGAGCGCACAGGAAGCGGGAGCGGTTGACCTCGGTCTCGTGGGTGCCCGGGCGGGCCACTGTGCGGTACTCGTCCTGCATCCGCCCACCCTATGCGGACACCTGCCGCTCCCCCCTCACCCCTCCTTGCGGCCCCGGGCCACCGTCACCTCCGTCAGCAGGGCCGTGCCGGGGGCGAGGGCCGCCCATGTCGTGCCGTGCCAGGCCAGGACGGCGATCGCGGACGTCGGGAACTTCTTGCGGACCTGCTCCAGGGTGTCGTCGAGGCCGTCGCCCGCGAGGTCGAGGACGAGTTCCTCCAGGCCGGGGTTGTGGCCGACCAGCAGCAGGGTCTCCACCTCGCCCGGCACCTCGTGGACGACCTCGAGCAGGTCGGGTACGCCGGCCGCGTACACCCGCGCGTCGTGGCGGACCGGCGGCGGGGTGCCCCACTGGCCGGAGGCCAGCTCCCAGGTCTGCCGGGCGCGCACCGCGGTGGAGCAGACGGCTAGGTCGGGCAGGCAGTCGGACTCCGCGAGGGCGCGGCCGGCCGCGGGGGCGTCCCGGCGGCCGCGGTCCGCGAGCGGGCGCAGGCGGTCCGGGACACCCTCGGGCCAGGCCGACTTGGCGTGCCGCAGCACGACCAGGCGGCGCAGCGGGCCCGCGCCCGCCCTGGTGATCACGCCGCCCGCCCGAGGTCGCGGGTGAGGTCGAGGGCGAGCAGCCGGTCGGCGTAGGCGCAGGTCTCGAAGCGGGCGCCGTCCGGGATCTCGGGCTGGTTCTCCATCCAGCGCAGCACGCCGAGCACCGCGGGCACGTCGAGGTCGTCCTCCCAGGCGTCCCGCAGCCGTCCCCGCACCTTCTCGGGTACCGGCCGCGAGGGGCTGCGCGCCCAGTGCGCCACCGCCTGGCGCAGCCTGCCGAGCCGCCGGCCGGCCGCGTCGAGGGCGCCGGCGCCGAGGTGGACGGCCGTGCCGCGAGGGGCGTCGAGGAGGGCCAGCCGCAGCGCGGCGGGGTCGTCGAGCGTGCCGAGGACCCCGGCGTCGGGACCGCCGGCCGGTGCGACCGCGACGGTCACGCCGGTGCCGGGCACGGTGGCGCCGACAGCCGTCACGTGGACGACCTGTGCCTCACCGAGTCCCCCGGCGAGGTCGCGGCCGTCCTCGAAGGGGCGGATGCCGAGGGTGGTGGCGGCGGCGTGCAGCTCGGCCTGGTGGTGGTCGGCGGTGAGCAGGGGCAGGACCGGGGTGCCGCCGAGTTCCAGTGCGCGCAGCAGGAGGTCGGTGGTGAGCAGGACCCGCAGTGCCGTCAGGTCGTACCCAAAGGCGTGTACCTCCACCCGGGTCAGGGCACGGCGGGCGGAGACGGCGGGGACGGTCTCACCGGACTTGGCGTCGAGGATGCGCAGCACGGGCTGAGCGTAGGCGGGCGGCGGGCCGCACGCAGGCACCTTGCGACGATTCAGGTCACCGTGGCGGGACATGCGGGACATGCGACACCCCCTGCCGGGCGGGCTGTCCCGACGGTACTGCGCGGACCCGGCCCGGGCCAGGGAATCAGGGTCCGGCGGCCACTGTTGCCCACGGCGAATGTTCCCCGAGCCGAGGAGGCCGACGGTGTACGGCGACGAAGCGACGATCCGCAGGATTCTGACCGGGACCGGTGACACCTGGGCGGTGGTCGGCCTGTCGTCCAACCGGGGACGCGCGGCGTACGGGGTGGCGCAGGTGCTGCAGCGGTTCGGCAAGCGGATCGTGCCGGTCCACCCCAAGGCGGAGACGGTGCACGGCGAGCAGGGCTACGCGTCCCTCTCGGAGATCCCCTTCGAGGTCGACGTCGTCGACGTCTTCGTCAACGGCGAGCTGGCCGGCGCGGTCGCGGACGAGGCGGTGGCGAAGGGCGCGAAGGCGGTGTGGTTCCAGCTCGGGGTGGTCGACGAGGCGGCGTACGAGCGGGTGCGGGCCGCGGGACTGGACATGGTCATGGACCGCTGCCCGGCCATCGAAATTCCTCTCCTGGGCCGGAACTGAGCCGGATTTGAGGAAAATCTGAGCTTGCCTGTCTTACCTTCTTCTCACTTAACGCAACTGAATACGGACATTCCATGACCCTCGCTGACCTGTGCAAAAGCTTTGGCCAAGACAGGAAAGATCGAGGGTCAAATCTTTGGAAACACTCTTCTCGGCCTGCGGCGTGCGCCCTTAAGTTGTGCCCTCTTGCTCGTTAAATCTGCGTTCAGAAACTGAGAGGCCACTTGACATGGTGAGTGTCGAGAAAGCCGCCACGGAGGACATCACACCTTCGGGCGGTCTGAGGCGGGACGTCGGGCTGATCGGCCTGATGTGGGCCTCTGTGGGCTCGATCATCGGCTCCGGATGGCTGTACGGCGCCGAGAAGGCGGTCGGCGTGGCCGGCCCCGCGGCGATCATCTCGTGGGTGATCGGCGCGATCGCGATCGTGCTCCTGGCACTGGTGCACGCCGAACTCGGCGGCATGTTCCCGGTGGCGGGCGGCACGGCCCGCTACCCGCACTACGCGTTCGGCGGCCTGGCCGGCATGTCCTTCGGCTGGTTCTCCTGGCTGCAGGCCGCGACCGTGGCCCCGATCGAGGTCGAGGCCATGATCGGTTACGCCGGTCACTGGAAGTGGGCCCAGCACCTCCAGCACGCCGACGGCACTCTGACGGCGAGCGGTCTGCTGGCGGCCGTCGTCCTCATGGCCCTGTTCGTCGGCGTCAACTTCTTCGGCGTCCGGGTGCTCGCCCACACCAACAGCGCCGCGACCTGGTGGAAAATCGCCGTGCCGCTGGCCGCGATCTTCATCATCGCGGTCGGCAACTTCCACCCGGCCAACTTCCACTCGGAGGGCTTCGCCCCCTTCGGCGCCAAGGGCGTACTGACCGCGATCAGCACCAGCGGCATCATCTTCGCGCTGCTCGGCTTCGAGCAGGCCATCCAGCTGGCCGGCGAGAGCCGCAACCCGAAGAAGGACCTGCCGCGCGCCACACTCGGCTCGGTCGCGATCGGCGCCGTGATCTACGTCCTGCTCCAGGTCGTGTTCATCGCCGCGCTGCCGCACAGCACCTTCGCGCACGGCTGGGGCCACCTCGCGTACAAGGGCATCAGCGGGCCGTGGGCGGGCCTCGCCACCCTCGTGGGCCTCGGCTGGCTGGCCTGGATCCTCTACCTGGACGCGATCATCTCCCCCGGTGGCACCGGCCTGATCTACACCACCGCCACCTCCCGCGTCTCCTACGGCCTGGCGAAGAACGGCTACGCGCCGAAGATCTTCACGAAGACCGACACGCGCGGTGTGCCGTGGTTCGGGCTCATCATGTCCTTCGTGACCGGTGTGGTCTGCTTCCTGCCGTTCCCGAGCTGGCAGCAGCTGGTCGGCTTCATCACCTCGGCGAGCGTGCTGATGTACGCCGGCGCCCCGCTGGCGTACGGCGTCTTCACCGACAAGCTGCCGCAGCACGAGCGCCCGTACCGGCTGCCCTTCGGCAAGCTGGTCTCCCCGCTGTCGTTCGTGGTCGCCAACCTGATCATCTACTGGTCCGGCTGGGACATCCTGTGGCGGCTCGGCCTCGCGATCGTCCTCGGCTACCTGCTGCTCGGCGGTTACGCCGTCTACGCCCACAGCAAGAACCTGCCGGACGCACCCCGGCTGGACTTCCGGGCCGCGCAGTGGCTGCCGGTCTACCTGATCGGTATGGGCGTGATCTCCTGGCAGGGCAGCTTCGGCGGCCAGAACAACATCGGGCTGTGGTGGGACATCCTGGTCATCGCTGCCTTCTCCGTCGGCATCTACTACTGGGCCAAGTCGACCGCCTCCACGACGGAGGACATCGAGCGCAGCATCGACGAGGTCGTGGTCACGGACGCCCCGGCGCACTGACCCCGCCTCCTCACCCGCGTCCCGTCAGCCACGGTGGCACTGCCGTGGCTGACGGGACACCGTCATAATGCGAGGGTGACTCACCCCTCCCCCCACCACAACTCCCCCTCCGAGGAACGCCGTACGGTCGTCGTCGTGGGCGCCGGGCCCGCTGGACTGACCGTCGGGAACATCCTGCGGGCCGCCGATGTCGACTGCGTGGTGCTGGAGGCCGAGAGCAGACAGTTCATCGAGACCCGGCCGCGGGCCGGGGTCATCGAGGAGTATGCGGTACGCGGGCTCCGGCAACGCGGCCTGGGCGACGGCCTGACGGCCCGCGCGCAGGTGCACAGCGAGTGCGAGTTCCGCTTCGGCGGCGACCGGTTCCGGTTCGACTACAGCGAGCTGACGGGCCATCATCACTACATCTACCCGCAGCCGTTGCTGGTGACGGACCTGGTGCGGGAGTACGCCGACGCGCGCGGCGGGGACATCAGGTTCGGGGTGCGGGACGTCGCGCTGCACGACCTGGAGACGGACCGGCCCGCGGTGTCGTACCTCGACCCCGAGACCGGTGAACGGCACGTCCTGCGCTGTGAGTTCGTGGCGGGCTGCGACGGGGCGCGCGGGGTGACCCGGGACGCGGTACCGCAGGGGCGGGTGCGCATCGCCCGGCAGGACTACGGCATAGCGTGGCTGGCCCTGCTCGCCGAGGCACCGCCGTCCTCGGACTGCGTGGTGTTCGGCGTCCATCCGAACGGTTTCGCCGGGCACATGGCGCGCAGCCCCGAGGTCACCCGCTACTACCTGCAGTGCCCGCCGGGCGACGATCCGGAGAGCTGGTCGCACGACCGCGTCTGGGACGAGTTGCACGAGCGGCTCGGCGCGGCCGGGGCGCCGCCGCTCACCGAGGGGCGGCTGACCGAGAAACGCCTGCTGGACATGCACGACTACGTGGTCGAGCCGCTGGTGTTCGGCCGCCTCCTCCTCGCCGGTGACGCCGGGCACCTGACCGCGCCGATCGCCGCCAAGGGCATGAACCTCGCCCTGCACGACGCCTTCCTGCTGGGCGACGCACTCGCCGCGCACGTCACCAAGGGCGACGACACGGGCCTGGCGGGCTACTCCCACGCCTGCCTGCGCCGGGTCTGGGACTACCAGGAGTTCTCGCGGTTCCTGTCCGGCATCTACCACGGCACGGCCTCGGGCGATCCGTTCCTCGCGGGCACCAGCCTGGCCCGGCTGCGCAGGCTGTTCACCTCACGTGCGGCCGCGACGGCGTTCGCCGAGCAGTACCTCGGTGCGGCCACCGCCTTCTGAACGCCCGCCGGCGGCCTCCGGCGGAAGCTCAGCCGTCCGCCTCGGCGGCGGTCTCGGTCAGCCGGTGGTCCGCCACCTTCAGCGCCTCCTCGACCAGCCGGCGCAGATGACCGTGGCGCAGCGAGTACACCACCCGCCGGCCCTCCTTGCGCGTGCCCACCAGGCCCGCCAGCCGCAGCCGGGCCAGGTGCTGGCTGACGGCGGGCCGGGCGGCGCCGCAGACCTCGGTGAGCGTGGTGACGTCGGCCTCCCCGGCCGTCAGGGCGTGCAGCAGCGTGAGCCGGGTGCGGTCGCCGAGCAGGGCGAGGAGTTCGGCGGCGAGCGCGAACTGTTCCTCGCCCGGGGTGCGCGGATGCGCATGATGCGCAGGTGATAGGTGCAAGCGTGCGCTCATACGCACATAATGGCGTCGTGGGCCTCCCGTGTCCACGTCCCGCGCACCGGAGAGGGGAGCCGCATGAGCGACCGGCACCGTCACGAGCACGCACCCACCCCCGACCGGCACCGTCACGAGCACGCACCCACCCCCGACCGGCACGGCGAACCCGCCCACGCCCACGGCCACGGCCACGGACGTGCGGACGGCCATGAGCACGACCACGGCCACGACCACTCCCCCGCCGGCGGCCTCGGCCACCGCCTCACCCACCTTCTGACGCCGCACTCCCACGAGACGGCCGACAAGCTCGATCCCGCGCTGGAGTCCTCGGCGCGGGGCATGCGCGCGCTCTGGGTCTCGCTGGCCGTGCTCGGCGCGACGGCGCTCGTGCAGGCGGTCGTGGTGGTCCTGTCCGGCTCGGTCGCCCTGCTCGGGGACACGGTGCACAACGCGGCGGACGCGCTGACCGCCGTACCGCTGGGCATCGCCTTCGTGCTCGGGCGCCGCGCCGCGAACCGCCGCTTCACGTACGGCTACGGGCGGGCCGAGGACCTCGCGGGGATCGCAATCGTGCTGACGATCACCGCGTCGGCGGTCTTCGCGGCGTGGACCGCCGTCGAGCGGCTGCTGGACCCGCGTCCGGTCTCGCACCTGACGGCCGTCGCGGTGGCCGCGCTCGTCGGGTTCGCCGGGAACGAGTGGGTGGCCCGGTACCGGATCCGGGTGGGCCGGGAGATCGGCTCGGCCGCACTGGTGGCCGACGGGCTGCACGCCCGCACCGACGGGTTCACCTCGCTCGCCGTGCTGCTGGGGGCCGGCGGCGCCGCCCTGGGCTGGCAACTCGCCGATCCGCTGGTGGGGTTGGCGATCACCGCGGCGATCGCACTGGTGCTGCGGGACGCGGCGCGCGAGGTGTTCCGGCGGGTGATGGACGCGGTGGACCCGGAGTTGACCGACCGGGCCGAGCGGGCGCTGCGCGAGGTGCCGGGCGTGCGGGCGGTGGGTGAGCTGCGGCTGCGCTGGATCGGGCACCGGCTGCGCGCCGAGGTGGCGGTCGTGGTCGACGGTGAGACGACGGTACGGCAGGCCCACGCGGTCGCCGTCGCGGCGGAACACGCACTGCTGCACGCCGTGCCACGGCTGACGGCCGCCCTGGTGCACGCGGATCCGGCACCGGCGCCGGGCCAGGCGGACCCGCATCTGGCACTGGCGCACCACGCACACGGCGGGGCCTGAGCGCTGCGCCGGAAAGCCGCGAGTGCCGCGGCCGTTCGGGTGCGGCGCCGTCGCGGCCGGTCGCACCGTTCGTCCCCCGGTCTTCGGCCGGGGGTGACTCCGGCGCCCCTTCAGCGGCGCTCAGACACCCAGCCCCGGCAGCACCACCGCGCCCGGCAGGTCGGCGAACGCCTTGCCGGGGACGAGGAGTTTGCCGCGCCGGCGGCCGCTGCCGACCAGGACGTAGGGCAGGTCCACCACGGCCGGGTCCACCAGCACCGGCCAGTCGCGCGGGAGTCCGATCGGGGTGATGCCGCCGTACTCCATGCCGGTCGCGCCGGTCGCGGTGTCCGTCGAGGCGAACGAGGCCTTGCGGGCCCCGAGTTGGCGGCGCACCACGCCGTTGACGTCCACCTTGGTGGTGGACAGCACCAGGCAGGCGGCCAGGGTGGTCTCGCCGCCGCGCTTCCCGGCCACCACCACGCAGTTGGCCGACCTGTCCAGCAGGTCGTGCCCGTAGTGCTCGACGAAGACCGCGGTGTCGGCCCACTGCGGGTCGGTCTCGACGTAGACGATCCGGTCGGCGGGCACAGCGCCGGTCCAGTGCCGAACGGCGTCGGCGACCGGCGCGGTCAGCTCGTCGAGGCAGTCGGGGGCGGGGACGGCGGTGTCGAAGTCTCCGATGGGTGCGCGCATGTCCGCACGCTAACAGCCCGGCCCGCCGGGCTCAGGGCACGGGTGGCACGGAGACCGTCATGACCATCTCCATCGGCACGTCCCCGGTGTTGCCGTACACGTGGGCCGTGTTCGCCTCGAAGGAGGCGCTGGCCCCCGTCGGCACGCGGTGGTCGGTGCCGTCGACGGTGAGGGTGAGTTCGCCGGCGGTGACATGGACGATCTCCACCGTGCCGGTGGGGTGGGGTTCCGACGGGCTGCTCTCGCCCGGCATCAGATGCCAGTCCCACATCTCCAGCGGGCCGGGGGCCTCCGTGCCGGCGAGGAGCCGGTTGTAGCTGCCGGCGTCGGTGTGCCACAGCCGGACCGCCTTGTCGGCGGGGATGATCTGGACCTTCGGGCCCTGTTCGTAGTCGAGCAGGGTGGTGATGCTGACGCCGAGCGCGTCACCGATCTTGACGACCGTGCCGATGCTCGGGTTGGTGCGGGCCTGCTCGATCTGGATCAGCATGCCACGGCTGACCCCGGCCCTGGTCGCCAGCACGTCCAGGGTGAAGCCGCGCACCGCGCGCCAGTGCTTGACGTTGCGGGCCAGGGACTGGGTCAGCAGGTCGAGGTCCGACACGTTCTGTCCATCTTCGAGGGCATCGCGGTCCATTATTTTCGAGTGCAGGGTTTGATCAAATGTACTACGGCGGGGTGTACCTGACCGTGCACCGAACTGTACTGCGAAGCGGTGCCGTTCCCGGCATCAGATCCTGCGCCAGCGTGCGTTGCACCACGAGAAGACGCCGAAGGCCGCCAGACCGAGGGCGATCGCGGCGAGCAGCCACGGACCGGCGGGCAGATCACGGAACGCACGCAGGGTGTCGTCCATGCCCTTGGCCTCGCCGGGCCGGTGCCTGACGGCCGCGACGACCGCGAAGACCCCGGCGACCGCGAAGACGACCCCGCGTGCCGTACCCCCGGCCGCCCCGAAGACATCGGTGAACCGCCCGGCCCATTGGGACATGGCAGCGGTCCGCAGGTTCTCCCGGAACTTCAGCCGGACGGCCCGGACGGCCATCAACAGTCCGGCGACCACCACACCGGCCCCGGCCACGCCCACGAGCCACTGGCCGCCCGGCCAGCCCAGCACCATGGCGGTGACGTCGTCCGTCTGCCGGTCCGAGGAGCCGCTGCCGCTGCCGTGGTCCCCGACCGCGTACGACAGCACGGAGTAGCAGGCGAAGACGTAGAAGACACACCGGCCCGCCGCGGCCGCACGCTTGGACGGCTCGGCGCCCTTGGGTCCCGCTCCGCCGAACACCGCCTCGGACAGGCGCCACAGCGCCATGCCCGCGAGCGCCACTGCCAGGACCACCAGCAGTGCCGCCCCGAAGGGCCGGCCGGCCAGTTCCTCCAGAGCACCGCCGCGATCGGCCTGCTGTCCACCGTCCCCACCCGGCCCGAAGGCGATCCGCAGGGCGATCACGCCCACCAGTACGTAGATCAGTCCGCGGGCGGCGAACCCGGCCCGTGCCGCCACGGACAGCGCCTGACGGTGCGCCCCCCGAGCGGCCCGGCCGCGCCCCCGCAGTGTCCATGCCTGTGCATCCATACCTCGCCGGTGCCCCGGTCCCCCGGTCCGACACCTCACCCGGACGTCGTCAGCCCCGGGTGTACGCACCGGCCGCGGCCCGGCTCAGCTCTCGGGCTCCAGCTCGGCGAGCCGCGCCACGTCCTCCTCGTCCAGCTCCGCCAGCGCACGCAGCTGCTCCGGCGTGGTGCCCGCCGGGATCGGCACCGGCGGGGGCGTGCGCAGCGGCGGCTGCCAGCCGGTCTCGGGCGTCCAGCGGCGTACCACCCGGGCGGGTGCGCCGGCCACCACGGCGTGGTCGGGCACCGTGCCCCGGACCACCGCACCGGCGGCCACCACCACGTTCCGGCCGATCCGCGCGCCCGGCAGGATCACCGCGCCCGTGCCGATCCAGCAGCCCGGGCCGATCTCCACCGGCTCCATGCGGGGCCACTGCCGTCCGATGGGCTCGTGCGGGTCGTCGTAGGAGTGGTTGGTGGACGTGACGTAGACGTACGGGCCGAAGTAGCAGTCGCTGCCGATGGTGACCGTGGTGTCCGCGATGACGTGACTGCCGCGGCCGAGGACCACGCCGTCGCCGATGCGCAGGATCGGGTCCGGGCCGAGGTCGAGGTCGGGCATCAGGCCCGCGGTGAGGGTGACCTGCTCGCCGACGATGCAGTGCGAGCCGAGGTGGATCCACGGTTCGCCGAAGACCGTGCCGAGCGGGAAGGCGAGCCGGGTGGCCTCGCCGAGGGCGCCGAACCGGAACCGGCCGGGGTGGTCGGCGGTGACGGATCCCGTGCGCTGCGCCCAGGCCCAGGCCGCGTGAACTGCGCGTTGGGCGAGGTGGCGACGCCAGGACGAGAACGTGTTCTTGGGCTTCGGCACGCAGTCACGCTACTCAGCGGGCCGCGACTTGAAGAGGGTGGGCTGCTGTGATCTTCGCCCCAGGCGGTGGCGTAGGTTGCCGGGGAATCGACGACGACGGGAGACGGTGATGACGCAGCGGGCGCTGATCGTGGGGATCGGGGGGCGCGAGCCGAAGGTCGGGGCCGACGTGTTCGTGGCGCCGACCGCCTCGGTGATCGGGGACGTGACGCTGGAGGCCGGGGCGAGTGTCTGGTACGGGGCGGTGCTGCGGGGGGACGTGGAGCGGATCACCGTGGGGGCGCGGGCGAACGTCCAGGACAACGTGACCCTGCACGCGGACCCGGGGTTTGCGGTGACGGTCGGGGAGCGGGTGTCCATCGGGCACAACGCGGTGGTGCACGGGGCGACCGTCGAGGACGACTGCCTGATCGGGATGGGGGCGACCGTGCTGAACGGTGCCGTGATCGGGGCGGGGTCGCTGGTCGCGGCGCAGGCTCTGGTGCCGCAGGGGATGGTGGTGCCGCCGGGGTCGTTGGTGGCGGGGGTGCCGGCGAAAGTCCGGCGGGAGCTGACGGAGGAGGAGCGGGAGGGGGTGACCCTCAACGGGACCTTCTACGCGGAGTTGGCCGTGGCGCATCGCGGGGTGCACGAGTAGGCCTCATGGCGGGTGCGGCGGGGTGCGGGCCGGCCGCGCGGTTCCTCCCCCAGCCTTCGGCCGGGGGTACCCCCAGCGCCCCTTTCGGGGCGCTTCAGTCGCCGGCGCTCACCGGTTCGGGCTCCTTCTCGGTCGTCCGGGCCTTCTTCGCCCGGCGCTGCACGACCAGCATCGATGCCAGGCCGAAGAGGACCGCTGCCGCCAGGCCCGCGTACGAGAACCGCTTCAGCCAGTCCTCCGCGACGAGGCCGACGTAGTAGACGACCGCTGTCGTGCCGCCCGCCCAGCAGATGCCGCCGAGGAGGTTGGCGGTCAGGAACTTCCAGTAGGGCATGTGGAGGACGCCGGCCAGGGGGCCCGCGAAGATGCGGAGGAGGGCGATGAAGCGGCCGAAGAAGACCGCCCACATGCCCCACTTCTCGAAGGAGCGCTCGGCGGTGGCGACGTGCCCCTCGCTGAAGTGTCTCGGGAACTTCCCGCCCAGCCAGGCCAGCAGGGGACGGCCGCCCTTGCGGCCGATCGCGTAGCCGATGGAGTCGCCGATCACCGCGCCCGCGGTGGCGCAGGCGCCGAGGACGAACGGGTTGATGCCCGAGTGCTGGGAGGAGAGCAGCGCGGCGGAGACCAGGACGATCTCGCCCGGCAGCGGGATGCCCAGGCTCTCCACGCCGATCACCAGCGCCACCACTGCGTAGACGGCGACCGCAGGCACCGAGTCGAGCCATTCCTGGACGTGCACCGCCGGATCCTCCCCTGTCGCGTGCTCCTTCCCCAGGAAGGCTACCGGGTCGACGGGGTACCACCGCGCCCGTGGCACCGGCCCGCCCCCCTGCCTTAGGTTTTCGGACATCCGGGTGTCATACGGGACGGGAAGGCTCCCCGGCGTCTGCTCGCCCGCGGCTCCCCACCGCAGGCCCGCCGTGGAAGGACAACGTCCCCGTGTCCTCACTGTCCTCACTGTCCTCACTGTCCCCGCCCTGCCCCGACGCGCCCGTGCGTCCGCTGCCGGCGTCCACCTCGGTGGCGGGCCGGCCGCTCCGGCTCGCCCTGTGCCTGTCCCCGCTGCTCGTCGCGGCGGTCTGGGGGCTGACCAACCGGTCCCTGCTGTACGAGGGCGTCACCCGGCTCGCCCGCGCCGAACCGGCGTGGCTGCTGGCCGCCGGCGGTTTCACCTGCCTGACCTGGGTGGTGGCCGCCTGTATGCGGCAGGGTGCGGTGCCCGACCGGCTGCCGCCCGGACTGCTGCTGGCCTCGCAGTTCGCCGCCGGCGCGGCCAACCACGCGCTGCCCGCCGGGCTCGGTGCGCACGCCGTCACCGTGCGTTTCCTGCGTACCCGCGGCGTCCCCCTGGAGCGGGCCACCGCGTCGATCGCGCTCTACTCGGTGGCGAAGTCGGGTGCGAAGACGGCCGTGCTGATCGGGTTCCTGCTGTCCTCGTCGGCGTGGCGGCGGCTGGGTGAACTGGTGCCGGACGGCGTGGTGCTGATCCCGGTCGCCGCGGTGCTCACCCTGACGGGCGTGGCGACGGCCCTCGTACGGCCGCTGCGGCGGCCGGTCACCGGGCTGGTGCGCTCCGCGCTCACCGACGCCCGGACCGTGCATGCGCGGCCCTCCCGGGTGCTGGCCCTGTGGGGCGGGGCCACCGCGATGCCGCTGGTGCAGGCGTGCGTGCTGGCCTGCACCGGGGAGGCGCTCGGGCTCGGGCTGTCCTGGGGCACCGTGATCCTCGCCCATCTGGCCGCGGGCACGGCGGGCGGGGCCGTTCCGGTGCCCGGCGGGGTCGCCGTGGACGCGGCGCTGGTGATCACGCTGGTCGCGTTCGGCTCCCCGGTGGCGGTGGCCACCGCCACCGTGATCGGCTACCGCGTCCTGACCGACTGGATTCCGCTGCTGCCGGGCGCCCTCGTGCTGTCGGCGATGATCCGCGCGAAGGCGCTGTGAGCCGTCCTCAGTCGCGGCGGGCCACGATCCGGTAGGCGTTGGAGACGCGGAGGCGGCGGGAGAGCGGCCGTACGGCGAACCGGTCCAGGAGCGTGCCGGCTATCAGGGCCGGGATGCCGGCGACGAGCAGGGCCGCGCGGAGCGCCTTCTGCGGGGCGCCGGGCGGGGTCGGCAGCCAGGGGGCGTCCTCGGGCGGGGCGGTGTGGTCCAGGGCGAGCCAGACGGCGGCCAGCAGGTCGACGGGGTCGTGGGCCTCGGCGTGCTCCTCGGCGACGACCGTGAAGCCCAGACCGGTGAGCCGTTCGCGCAGGTTGGCGACCGGGACGAAGTGCAGGTGCTGCGGCTGCAGCCAGGGCAGCCACCAGCGGCCGAGCAGCCGGGCATAGCGGCTCTCGGGGTCGGGGACCTCGATGAGGAGGTGACCGCCGGGGCGTACCGCCTCGTGGGCGGCGCGCAGTTCGCGGTCGGGGTCGGTGCTGTGCTCCAGGTAGTGGAACATGCTGACGACGTCGTAGCGGGCGGCGAGTTCGGGGGCCAGGTCGGGGAAGGCGCCGCGGTAGGCGTGCTCGACGCGGCCCTCGCGGGCGGCGAGTTCGACGCCGTCGGTGAAGTCGAGGCCGTCGAAGGCGGTGCCGGGCAGCACCTCGCGGGCGGCCTCGCAGAAGTGGCCGTGGCCGGTGCCGACGTCGAGCCAGTTCTTCGGGGTCGGGTCGTGCGGGACCATGGACCGGGCGCGGCCCTGGTACATCTTGGTGCGGCCGCCGAAGGTGCCGCTCATCTTCTGCTCGCCGAGGCCGTCGTAGAAGTCGCGGTAGTAGAACTCCAGGCCGGTCTCGTTCAGGCGCGGGTTCTGGAAGGTGTGGCCGCACTCCCGGCAGCGGTCGAGGACGAAGGCGCCGGGCTTGTGCTGGAGCAGGTCGGTGGTGCGCAGCCGGGTGGTCAGCCGGTCGGAGGCGCACCAGGGGCAGGTGGTGCGCCGGGGCTCGAAGAAGCGGTCGGTGCCCCCGGCGAGGTCCCGCTGGTAGGCGGAGCGCAGCGCCTCGACGTCACTCTGCTTGCTCATCGGGTCTCCTTGCGTGCGGGTGTGCTGCGAGGGCTTCCAGGTGGGTCGCCGCGGCCGGCGCGCCGCCCGCCGCGCGGAACGCGGTGCGGATCCCGGCCGCCGCGGTGCGCGGGCCGGGCTCGTACAGGACGGTGTCGAGGGCGTCGCCGAGCCGCTGGGCGGTGACCCGGCCGAACCGGACCCGCAGGCCCGCGCCGGCGTCGACGACCTGCCCGGCGATCACCGGCTGGTCGTCTCGGATGGGCGCGACGACCAGCGGGACGCCGTGCCACAGGGCCTCGCAGACGGTGTTGTGCCCGGCGTGGCAGACGACCGCGTCGACCCGTTCCAGGAGCGGGAGCTGGGGCAGCGAGGGCAGGATCAGGATGTCCTTGTCGTCGGCCGCGGGGGGCAGGGTGCCACCGGGGTCGGCGACCAGCGCCTGGACCCGGTCGGCCCGGTCGCGTACGGCGGCCACGCACTCGGCCAGGAACCGCCCGCCCACGTCCGCGTTGGCGGTGCCGAGGGAGACCAGGACGCGCTCCCGGCTCGGGTCCAGCCAGTCCCAGGGGAACCCGTCGGCGACCGGCCGCTCGGAGATCGAAGGACCCACGTAGCGGACCGCCGGCCGGCCGGTGGGGCCCGCCAGTTCGGGGGTGGTGAAGGCGAGGGTGAGATACGGCGAGAAGCGCGGGTCGGCGGTGCCCGCCGGGTCGCCGAGACGGCCGCGCAGCTCGGCGAGCCGGTCCCGGAGCCACTCGGCGACCTTGGGGATGCCGTCGTAGGCGCCGCCGAACTCGGCCGAGGTGGTCGCGGACGTCGCCCACGGCAGCCCGAGCCGCTCGGCCACCAGGGCTCCGGCGAAGGCCTGCTGGTCGGCGACCACCACATCGGGGCGGAACGCGTCGGCGGCCGCCGCCACGCCGGGCGCCATGGCGTCCGCCAGCGGCACCAGGAACCACTCCCAGAGGAACTTCAGCGCCTGCGCGCCCCGCAGGTCGGCGGGCCGTTCGCCCGCCACGGCGCCCGCGCAGGGGAACACCGCGGCCTGCGGACCCGCCAGCCGGTGCACCAGCCCGGCGTCCGCGCAGACCCAGGCCACCCGGTGCCCGCGCGCGGCGAGTTCGGCCGCGACGCCGACGGCCGGGTTGATGTGCCCGACCAGGGGCGGTACGGCGAACAGGAAGCCGCTCACCGGACCCCGGCCCGTACGCCGCCGCTGACCGAGTGGATCAGCTCCAGGATGTGCCCGCCGACCGTGCCGGCCGCCTCCACCAGCACGGAGTGCTCGTGCCCGGGCAGCACCACCGACCGGTAGTCCGCGAGGAGGGCCTCCTTCAGCGGGACCACCTCCACCAGGTCGGAGTCCCCGCCGTACACGCCGAGGACCGGGCAGCGAACGGCGCTGATCTGGTCGTCGGTCAGGACCCGGCTGGCCGGGATGTCCCGGCCGAGGCTGGTCTCACGGGCCAGCCGGGCCGCGCCCTTGGCGAGACGGGCGGTGTTGTGGCTGCGGTTGGCGGTGATCCAGGCGATCGCGTCCGGCTCGTTGTGGGCGAGTTCGGTGACGACCCGGTGCAGGATGCCGCCGAGTTTCGCGGCCCAGGCGGCGGTCGCCGGCTCGGACTCGATGAGGGTCAGGCTGGCCGCGCGCTCCGGGTGGCGGGCCGCGTAGCCGAAGGCGATGGTGCCGCCGTAGGAGTTGCCGACGAGGTGCACCGGACCGGTGATCGACAGGCGGTCGAGCAGGGCCTCCAGGTCGTCGATGTTGTGGTCGAGGGTGTAGCCGCCGGACGGGCGGCCGCTGCGGCCGTGGCCACGCAGGTCGTACATGACCACGTCGAGGCCGGAGACGGCGAAGGCGGGGGCCACGGTGAAGTAGTAGCTGGCGAGGCTGTCGGTGAGCAGCCCGTGGACGAGGACCACGGTGGCGGCCGGGGTGCGGCCCTCCCCCGGGCCCATTCTCTGTACGTGCAGCCGGACGTCTCCGGTGTCGACGATCGCCATGGCTCAGCCCGCCTCCGTGGCCTTCAGGCTCCACACCACGTACTCGACGAGCCGGCCGACGGTCAGCTCGATGATCTCGTCGAACTCCATCCCGGCCAGGAACTCGGCGAAGTTGACCCGCTTGCCGTACCGCTCCTCGAGGAGTCCGGCGAGGGTGACCAGGTCGATGCTCTCCAGCTCCAGGTCGCGGTTGAAGGTGGTGCTCATGCCGATCTCGGCGTCGTCGTCGCCGTACTCCTCCAGGAGGGTGCGGAGCATCCCCGCGAGGTCGGCCAGCACGGCCTCCTCGTCGGCGCGGATCTCGGGCTCGGTGGGATTCATCGCGGGTCCTCCTCGATGTCTGCGGCTGCCGGTCCGGTGGTCCAGGCCACGACGTAGTCGCGGTCCGGCAGTGCGGGGGGATTGCGGACCGGCGCGCAGTGCACCGGGTAGGCGCGTTCCAGCCGGCCCGAGACCAGCAGCCGGCTGCCGTCGGGGGCCGCCTCCAGGACGGTGAAGTCCCTTGGTCTGCCGTCGAATCCGGTGCCCTCCGCCTTGGCGACGGCCTCCTTGGCGGCCCAGAAGCGGGTGAACCACAGCGCCGCCGAACCCGCGGCGTCGTCTGCGGAAAGTGTGTGCAGCAGCCGGAGTTCGTCCGCGCCGAGCGCGGCCCGCAGGGCCGCCGGGTCGCGGTCGGCGACCTCTTCGAGGTCGATGCCCGGACCGGGTCCGGGCGTGTGCGGGCGTACGATCGCCACCGCGGCCTCCGCCCGGTGGGCGAGCGAGACGTCCAGCGCGGGCAGCGTGCGGCCGTGCACGCCGACCACGTACGGGCGGCCCAGCTCGTCGTTGTGGACGCGGAGTTCGGCCGGGAAGACCGGGCCCTCGCCGTGTTGCCAGAGCCACTGGCGTACCGCGTCCTTGGCGGCGATACGCCCCAGCAGCCACTGCCGGCGGCCGCGCGGCGGGTGCGCGGCGTACTCCGAACGCTCGGCTCCGCCCAGCGAGTTGCGCATGATCAGCTCACGGGAGGCCAGGTCGGGCCAGCGTTCGTGGAGCAGGGTCCAGCCGCCGGGCCTGGCCTCGGAGAGGGTGTTGCGCTCCGGGAAGCGTTCGACGGGTCGGGTGTGCGGGTCGTTGTCGAAGCGGCGGTCCTGCCAGCCGTCGATCCGGGCCCAGACCCGCTCGCCGACGGTGAGTTCCACGTCCGCCTCCAGGACGGTGTCGGTGAGCGAGGTGATCCGCACCAGGCAGCCGATCTCGGTGCCGGGGGCGGGGTGCGGGCCGTGGAAGCGCATCTCCCGCATCTGCACCGGGAAGACGACGGTCCGCTCGGTGCGGGTGGACATGATCCAGTAGCCGAGGATCTGACCGACGTTGTCGAGCAGGGCGCCCGGGGCGGCGGGCGTGGTGATCACGCCGCGCACGTGCCGGTCGCCGACCGCGGCGAGTTCGGTGACGCCCTGGAACGCCGGGCCGTGGAACATCCAGCGCTCGGCGTACAGTTCGGCGGCCGTGTGGTCGGGGGTGCGCTCGGGAGCCGGGGGCCGGGCGGGGCCGGCGAGCGGCGGCGCGTGGTCCGGGGCCACCTCCACGACCGCGCGGGCGGTGGGGCCGAAGGTGACCGCGACGCGGCCGGGGCCCTCGGGGGTGACGGTGACCGGGACGTCGACGGCGGGTGTGGCGGTGAGCCAGCGGTCGAAGCGGGCTCCGTGCACGGCGACCGCCCGCAGTCCGGTGGCGTGCTCGGCCGCGTCCATCATGTGCTGGACGATCGTGGTGGCGGGGACCACCGGCCAGCGGTCCTCGGTGCTGGGCCAGCCGGGGCGTTGCGGGAAGAAGCAGTGGTCGAGGAGGTGCGGCATCGCCTCGGGGGACACCCTGAGGGTGGTGGTGCGGGCGTCGGGGAGCGGTGTGGCCGGGGCCGGGACGTGTGGCGTGGGACGGGGTGCCGGGGTGCGCGGTGCCGTGGTGGCCGGCGGGGCGCCGATCGCGGTGAGGACGGCCGCCGCCGTGTCCGCCGTCTCCCGCAGCAGCGCGTCGAGTTCGGCCGCGGCCGGGACGCGTCCGGCCAGGTCGTCCAGCGGGGAGGGTCCGACGGGGGGCCGCCTGCCGCCCAACGCCGCGCGCAGCCCGGCCAGTTCCGGGCCGTCCAGGGAGACCAGCGCGCCGCCCAGGTCGAGCTTGACGGGCGGCCGGTGGCGTACCGGCGCGGCCGTGCCGGACGTCCCCGGCAGCGCCGGTGCGACGGCGGCGCCCGCGGTCCACAACGCGGTCGCCACACGGCGGAGTTGGGCCAGGCCGGAGCGGTGCGGGGAGTTGGCGGCGACGGCGAGGTGGTCGCGGTCGCCGAGGGTGTCGCCGATCAGGGAGGCCAGCTGCCCGGGTCCGGTCTGGACGAAGACCCGGTGCCCGGCGGCGTACAGGGCCTCGACCAGCTGCCGGAACCGGACGGGCTCCAGCAGGTGCCGGACGAACAGCTCGCGTACCTCCGCCTCGGCCGCCGGGAAGGGGGCCGCGGTGGTGCCGGACCAGACCGGGACCGTCGGCCGGTGCAGCCGGAAGCGCTCGGCGGCCTCCCTGATGGGGGCCAGGTACGGCGCCAGCATCGGGGTGTGGAAGCCGGACCGGAACGGCAGCACCTGGCACAGCACGCCGTCGGCGCGGAAGGCGCGGACGAGGTCCGCGACGGCCCGGTCCGGGCCGCAGACCATCGACTGGTTCGGCGCGTTGTCATGGGAGAGGACGATCCCGGCGTCCGGCCAGTCCGCGCGGAGCGCGGCGAGGACCCGGTCGGCGGGGGCACCGACGGCGGCGAAGGCCAGGCCCGGGACGGTGACCGCGTCGGGGTCGAACCCGGTCATGAAGGCGTCGACCTGCTCCCCCGAGTAGAGCCCGGCGGCCACCATCGCCGTCCACTCGCCGACGCTGTGCCCGGCGACCGCGTCCGGCACCACGCCCATCCGGCGCAGCGCCGAGTCCAGCAGCCGCCCCACGCCGACGACACCGAACCCATGACGGCCTACGTCCCCGACCCGCACGGCGTCCGTGACGCGGCCGGTGACGGTGGGGAGGCCGAAATGCGCGGCGATGTCGTCGACGCGGGGAGTGAACTCGCCTTCCAGGCCCGGGAAGACGAAGGCCAGCCTGCCGGTGCGCAGCAGCGGGGCGGGCCGGAACCAGACGTCGTTGCGGCCCTGCCAGGCGCGGCCCCTGCCGACCGTGCGCCGGGCGAGGGCGAGCCGTCTGGCGGTGGGGTCGACGATGCCCAGGCGGACCGGGCCCGCCTCCGGGTGGGTCCCCCCGGGGGCGAGACCGACGGCGAGGACGGCGGAGTCGTCGGCGGCGAGGAGCGCGGTGAGCCGCTCGTGGGTGTCGGCGGCGAGCAGGAGGACGCGCTCGGGTTCGGTGACCTCCGCGACGCGGGGGGCGGTGGCTTCCGTGACGCGGGGTCCGGGGGCGTGCGTGCCGCGGGGTTCGGCGCCGCCGGTGGTGCGGGGGACGGCGGTCGCGCGGTGGCCGGGGGCCTCCTCCAGCACCACGTGGGCGTTGATCCCGCCGAACCCGAAGGCGTTCACCGCGGCTCTGCGGACCGGCTGCCCGGGGGCGGTCTCCCAGGGCGCGGCCCGGTCCAGGGTGCGGAAACGGGTGGCGGCCAGGGCCGGGTGCGGGTCGTCGCAGTGCAGGGTGGGCAGGAGGGTGGCGTGGTGGAGGGCGAGGGCGGCCTTGATCAGCCCCGCCACTCCGGCGGCCGGCATGGTGTGGCCGATCATCGACTTCACCGAGCCCAGCACGGCCCGCTCGGCCGCGCCACCGCTCGGTCCGAACACTTGGGCGAGTGTGGTGAGTTCGGCGGCGTCCCCGGCCGGGGTGGCGGTGCCGTGCGCCTCCAGGAGGCCGACCGAGTGCGGTGCGGCGGGGTCGAGCCCGGCGGCCCGCCAGGCCTGGCGCACGGCGTGGGTCTGACCGCCCGGGTCGGGGTTGACGAGTCCGGCGGTACGGCCGTCGCTGGCCACGCCGGTGCCGCGGATCACGGCGTAGACGCGGTCGCCGTCGCGTTCGGCGTCGGCGAGGCGCTTGAGGACGACGACCCCGGTGCCCTCGCCGATGAGGATGCCGTCGGCGTCGCGGTGGAAGGGGCGGATGCGCTGGCTCGGGGAGAGCGCGCGCAGCTGGGAGAAGACGCTCCACAGGGTGATGTCGTGGCAGTGGTGCACTCCCCCGGCGAGCATCAGGTCGCAGCGTCCGGCGGCGAGTTCGGTGACGGCCTGGTCGACGGCGACCAGCGAGGAGGCGCAGGCCGCGTCGACGGTGTAGGCGGGGCCGCGCAGGTCGAGGCGGTTGGCGATCCGTGAGGCGGCGAGGTTGGGCACCAGGCCGATCGCCGACTCGGGGCTGGCGGGCCCGAGCCGCTCGGTGAACGCCTCGCGCACCCGTGCCAGTTGGCCGGGGGTGAGGTCGGGCACCAGTTCGCCGAGGGTGCGGACGAGCTGCCCGGCCGTGCGGACCCGCTGGTCGAGCCGGACCAGGCCGGGGGTGAGATAGCCGCCCCGGCCGAGCACCACCCCGATCCGGTGCCGGTCGGGCAGCCGGTCCGCGCCGCCCGCGTCGGCGATCGCCGCTGCGGCCACGTCCAGGGCGATCAGCTGGTCGGGTTCGGTGCCGGCCACGGAGTTCGGCATGATCCCGTACCGGGTGACCTCCACCTCGGCCAGCCCGTCCACGAAGCCGCCGCGCCTGCAGTACACCTCGTCGGGGACGGCGGGCCCGGTGGCCGAGCCGGGCCGGTAGTACTCCGCGTCCCAGCGTCCTTCGGGCACTTCGCCGATCGCGTCCACGCCGTCGCGCAGGTTGGTCCAGTAGGCGTCGAGGCCGGCGGCGCCGGGCAGCAGCACCGCCATGCCCACGATCGCGACCGGTGTCCGGCGGTCGTCGGTCATGTCACCAGCCCGAGGCGGTGTAGACGACGGCCCGGACGGACTCATCGCCCCAGGCGAGTTCCCGCAGCAGCGCGGCGGTGCCCTCGTCGGGGTCGATCAGCCGGATGCCGCGGCGCGCGTACTCGCGTCCGAGTTCCGGGCTGACCATGCCGGTGTGTCCGCCGACGGGCGCCCAGGGCCCCCAGTGCACGGTCAGCGCACGGTTCCCGGTGCGCCGCGCCCAGCCGGCTCCGAGGCTCTCCAGGGCGTCGTTGGCCGCGGCGTAGTCGGCCTGGCCGCGGTTGCCGAGGACGGCGGAGACGCTGCCGAACAGGACGGCGAAACCGGGGCCGCTGGGCAGTTCCTCGAGGGCGGCGAGCAGGGTGGCCGCGCCGGTGGTCTTGGTGCCGTAGACCCGCTGGAAGGACTCCGGGGTCTTCTCGGCGATCAGCCGGTCCTCGATCACCCCGGCCGCGAAGACGACCCCGTCGAGGCGGCCGTGGTCGGCGTGGATCTCCTTGACTGCCTGGAGGGCGGCGTCGCGGTCGCGGAAGTCGACGGCGCGGTAGCGGGCCTCACTGCCGAGCGTGCCGAGTTCGTCGAGGGTGGCGGTGATCTCCCGCTGGGCGAGGATCAGTTCGGCCTGCCGGTTGATCTCGGCGGGCTTCAGACCGCCGCGGGCGGCGAGGGCAGCGCGGAGTTCGGCGGGGGTGCCGGCGGCGGCGGTGTCCGGCGCCTCGGGACCCTGCGGCGCGGGGGTCCGGCCGAGCAGTTCGATCCGGCAGCGGCAGGCGGCCGCGAGGGTGGCCGCGAACTTCGCGGTGATGCCCCGGGCGCCACCGACCAGCAGCACCACCGAATCCCGGTCGAGGCCGAGGGCCGCGGCCTCGGCGGCCCCCGCCCCCGCGGGTCCGGCACCGGTGCCGCCGAGCGCGCCGGGCGCCGCCTCGACCAGCTCCAGACCGTGCCGGCCGGTGGCCGTGCGCAGGACGACGGGAGCCGGATCCGGTGCGCGCAGTTCGGCGAGCAGCGCGTCGGCGACCGCCTCCGGTCGGGTGTCGGCGAGGGTCACCACACGGGCGACGGTGTCCGGGTACTCCCGGGCCACGGTGCGGAACAGCCCGTGCAGGCCCGCCGAGCGTGCCGCGTCGGCGTCGTCGGCGGGGCGGGCGGCCAGCAGCCAGCGCGGGCTGCGGGCCAGGGCGGCCCGCAGGACCGGGTAGGCGTCGGGCAGCACGGGGGTGTCGCTGCCGGGGAGCGCGCCCAGGTACAGCACGCCGTCGACGGCTCCGTCCGCCTCCCCGAGCAGGTGGTCCGCCGGCACGGTCACGGCCTCGGCGCCGTGCCCGGCGAGCCGTGCCGCCACCTGCGCGCCGCCCTCCCCGAGGACGAGGAACCGCCGGCCGGACAGCACGGCGGCCGGGTCGGCCGCGGCATCCGGCTCGGCCAGCGCCACGGGCCGCATCTCGAACCGCTTCGGCGCCTCGCCCGCGGGGACCTCGTCGGCTTCGGGGACCTCGTCGGCCGCTGCGGGGTGGGGCGCACTCGCCGGTGCGCCCGGCTCGGGCGGGCCGGCCGTGGGGTCCGTGGCTGCCGGTACCGTCGCCGTCTCCTGCGCGCCGGTGCCGACCCGTGCCCGCAACCAGCCGGTGACCGCCGCGGCCGTGCGCGCCTTGGCCAGCTCCTCCAGTTCGGCGTCGTCCAGGGTCTCGGCGCCGCCGGCGATCCCCAGCCGTTTGGCCAGCTCCCCCGCGATCTCGGCCCGCTTGATCGAGTCGATGCTCAGGTCGGCTTCCAGATCGAGGTCGGGCTCGATCATGTCCACCGGGTAGCCGGTGCGTTCGCTGATGATCTCCAGGACGACCCGTTCGACGTCGGCCGTCGCCTCGGGTCCGGCCGCCGGAGCGGGCACGGACCCGGGTACGGGCTCCGTCAGCTGTGGTCGCGGTGCGGCCGCTTCGGCCGACGGCAGCTGCCGGAGCACCGGGGCGGCGGGCACCTGCGCCTGGGCCGCCCCGAAGTAGGTGAGCAGTACGTCGCGCTGGGCGGCGATCATCTCCCGGCTGGTGCGCAGGAACTCGGATATCAGCACGTCGCGGTCGGCGGGGGCGCCGTGCGGCTGGTTCGTCGTCACAGTCGTCGTCTCCACGACTCGTCGGGCCGGTGCGAGGGCACCGGGCAGGAGGTCTCCGGCGGCGGTGCGCACGAGCTGTCCGTCGACCGTCCAGCCGGGCCGCTTCGGCGCCGCGGTCCGGACGGCGTCCACGGCGTCGCGGCCGCGCAGCAGCCAGGCGGTGCGTACCGGTGCGCCGGCCACGGCCAGCTGGGCGAGCGCGTCGAGCCAGCCGGGCAGTCCGCTGCCCGCTCGGGGTTCGCAGGCGACGGTGGTGTGCGGGCGGTCGCCCAGGATCTGCCCGACGAGCCGGGTGAGGACGGACCCGGGCCCGGCCTCCACGAAGACGCGGGCCCCGGCCTCGTACATCGCCTCGATCTGGGCGGCGAACGCGACGGGTGAGCCGATCTGGGCGGCGAGTTCGGCACGTACCCCGTCGGCGTCGGCCGGGTAGGGGGCCGCCGTGCGGTTGGACCACACCGGGAACTCGGGCGGTCGTACGGCCGTGTCCGCGAGGACCTCCGCGAACCGGTCGCCCGCTCCGGCCACCACCGGGCTGTGGAAGGCGCAGGCCACCGGGATCCGCTTGGCGCCGAGGCCGGCCGCGCGCAACAGCCGTACGGTCTCGGTCACTTCGTCGGTCGGGCCGGAGATGACGGTCTGCCGGGGCGAGTTGTGGTTGGCGACCACCACGGAGGCCGGGGCACCGGCGGTCCGCAGCGCCCGCTCGACGTCGTCCGCCGCGCCGGACACGGCGGCCATGGTGCCGGGTTCGTCGCCCGCGGCGGCGAGGATCGCGGCGGCACGTGCAGTGCTCAGCTCCAGCAGGGTCTCGGGATCGAGCGCACCTGCCGCGCCGAGGGCGACGAGCTCGCCGTAGCTGTGTCCGGCGGCCATGTCGGGGCGGACGCCGGCCGCCGTCAGGAAGGCGTGGGCGGCGAGGCCGGTGATACCGAGGGCGGGCTGGGCGGCCCGGGTGTCGGTGAGGGCGGTCCGACGGCGCTCGCGGCCGTCCTCGTCGAAGGCGGCGGGCGGGTAGAGGGTGTCGGCGTGGGCGCGCCCCAGCTGGAGGTAGTGCTGGAGCTCGGGAAAGGCGACGAGGAGGTCGGCGAGCATGCCGGGACGCTGGCTGCCCTGGCCGGGGAAGAGGAAGGCGACTCCGGCGTCCCCGTCCGGGGGCCCGTCGGCGAGGTGGATCCCGGCGCCGGGGTCGTGCTCCCCCGCGCGGACCCGGCGCAGCTGTGCGGCCAGCCCGGCGACGTCGGTCGCGACCACCGCGGCCCGTACCGGCTCGTGGGAGGCGTCCGCGCGGCGGGCGGCGGCGAGCGCCAGGTCGCGCAGCCGCCAGGAGCCGGTCGTGGCGGCCCGCAGGATCTCCTCGACGCCCCGGTGGGCGGCCTGCTCGTCGCGCCCCCGGAACACGAACAGTTCGGCGGGCCAGGCGTCCAGCCCCTGCTCGGGCGGTAGGGAGCTGTCGTAGGCGCCCAGCACCACGTGGAAGTTGGTGCCGCCGAAGCCGAACGCGCTCACCCCGGCCACCCGTTCGGCGGGCGGAGCCGCCCAGGGCCGGGCCTCGGTGTGGAAGGCGAACGGGCTGTCCGCTTCCTTCCAGGCGGGGTTGGGGCTGTCCAGGTGCAGGGTGGGCGGCTTGACGCCGGTGTGCAGGGCCAGGGTGGTCTTGATCAGCCCGGCGAGCCCGGCGGCACACTTGGTGTGCCCGATCTGGGACTTGACCGATCCGAGCCCGCAACCGCCGTGTGCCGCACCCGCCTCGGCGAACACCTCACTGAGGATGGTGAGTTCGGTGCGGTCGCCGACGACGGTCCCGGTGCCGTGCGCCTCCACCAGGCCGACCTGCGCCGGGGAGATCCCGGCGTTGCGGTACGCGCGGAGCAGCGCGGCGCGCTGGCCCTCGGGCCGGGGCGCGGTCAGGCCGAGGGAACGGCCGTCGCTGGACGAACCGAGCCCCTTGACCACACCGTAGATCCGGTCGCCGTCGCGCTCGGCGTCGGCCAGCCGCTTGAGGACGACGCAGGCCACGCCCTCGCCGAGGGCGATGCCGTCGGCGGAGCCGTCGAAGGCGCGGGAGCGGCCGGTCGGGGACAGGGCGTGCACGGAGGAGAAGAGGACGTAGTCGTTGATGCCGTTGTGCAGGTCGGCGCCGCCGCAGAGGACGACGTCGCTGGTGCCGGAGGTGAGCTCCTTGCAGGCGACGTCGACGGCGGCCAGCGAGGAGGCGCAGGCCGCGTCCACGGTGTAGTTGGCGCCGCCCAGGTCCAGGCGGTTCGCGATCCGGCCCGAGATGACGTTGGCGAGCATGCCGGGGAAGGAGTCCTCGGTGAGCCCGGGCAGTTGGTCCGCCAGGCCGTCGGGGACCTTGCCGTAGTAGGAAGGCAGCACGGCGCGCAGGGTGGCCGCGTTGGAGAGGTCGCTGCCTGCCTCGGCGCCGAAGACGACGGAGGTGCGCGACCGGTCGAACTCCCGTCCCTGTGAGCCGTATCCGGCGTCGTCCAGGGCGCGCCGGGCGGCCTCCAGGGCGAGCAGCTGGACGGGCTCGATGTGGCCGAGGGAGGCGGGCGGGATGCCGTAGCCCAGCGGGTCGAAGGGGATGGGCGGCAGGAAGCCGCCCCATTTCGAGGTGGTGGAGCCGTCGGCGTGGTGCACGGCCGGGTCCCAGCGCTCCACCGGCACCTCGGTCACCGCGTCGTGTCCGGCGACCACGTTCGCCCAGAAGGTGGCGAGGTCGGGGGCCCCGGGGAACATGCAGGCCATGCCGACGACCGCGATGTCGAGCGGGGCGGGGGCGACAGCATGGTCCGCCCGCGCCACCGCCGTCGTCCGCCCGGCCAGGAAGTCGGCGGCTCCGTCGGTCACGGCGTGGTGCAGGGCGGCCACGGTGGTGGTCGCCGAGCGCAGCACGGCGACCTCTCCGGCCATGAACATCCCGTCGGAGAACTGGCGTTGCTCGTCCACGGGGGTCAGCTCGCCGCCGGTCGTCCGGTCGACGCCCTTGCTGGCGATGCGCAGCCGCCCGACGTTGAGCCGTTCCAGTTCCTCCCACACCTGCCGGTCGGGCGCCCCGCCGTCCCGCAACTCCGCTTCGCGCTCGCGATAGTTGAAGGTGAACGGGCTGGGCACGCAACGGGTGGCGTGGCCGGGTGCGGTCTCCAGGAGGGCGGTCGAGACCGCCGCCACGACCTGGCGCTGGAACAGCGGCTGGATCGCGCCCCGGTCCACGGCCTCCTCGGTGAAGAGGTAGGCGGTGCCCATGAGCAGGCCGACGGCCGCGCCCCGGGCGGTGAGCGGCGCGGCGAGCGCGGCGGCCATCGCCGCGGAGCGTTCGTCGTGGAGGCCGCCCGCGAAGAACACCTGCAGGCCGTCGGCGTCGGGGAAGTCCTCCAGGACGGCGAGCTGGGCCTCCCAGAGCGGGAAGCTCGCGCGCGGTCCGACGTGACCGCCGCACTCGGAGCCCTCGAACACGAACTTCCGGGCCCCGGCCTCCAGGAACTGCCGCAGCAGCCCCGGCGAGGGCACGTGCAGGAAGGTGCTGATCCCGGCCCGCTCCAGCGCCTCGGCCTGCGCGGGCCGGCCGCCCGCGACGATCGCGTGGCTGGGCCGCAGCTCCCGTACCGCTTCGAGCTGGGCGTTCCTGAGTTCCTCGGGCGCGAAGCCCAGGACGCCGACGCCCCAGGGCCGGCCGTCGAGCGCGGCCTTCGCCTCGGTCAGCATCTCGCGGGTGCGGGCGCCGTCGGCGAGGGCGAGCGCGAGGAAGGGCAGCGCCCCGTCGTCGGCGACGGCGGCGGCGAAGGCGGCCCGGTCGCTCACCCGGGTCATGGGGCCCTGCGCGACGGGCAGCCGGGTGCCGAGGGCACGGCTCATGGCGGAGCTGCCGGGCCGCAGCGCCTCGACGGCGTCGGGGTCCACGCCGATCGCCGCCGTCAGCTCGCGTACGGTCCGCCGCACATCGCCCCAGCGCTCGGCGAACCGTGCGGCGAGGAAGCCGTCCTGGCCGACCGGGAGCAGCTGGGTGCGCAGGTCCTCGGCGCCGAGCAGCGCGGCGACCGCGGCCGGGTCGTCGGCGGGCGGGCGCACGGCGTCCGGGCCGCGGCGGTGCAGGACCCGGTGACCGGCCACGACGGCCGTCTCTGAGCCGTCCAGGGAACGCAGCGCGGCGGCCGTCGCCTCGGGGAGCCGGGAATCGGCGAGCAGGGCCAACTGGCTGTCGAGGACCACGCCGGCCGCGCCTCCTGCCACCGCGGCGGCCGCCGTGCGCGGCCCGATGCCGCCGGCCGCCCAGACCGGCACGCCCAGTTCAGGTGCGCCGAGCAGCTGCTGGAGGAGGATGAAGGTGCTCAGGTGGCCGACCCGGCCGCCGCTCTCGGCGCCCCGGGCGATCAGCCCGTGCGCTCCGGCCGTGACCGCCGCGCGTGCTTCGGCCAGGTCGGTCACCTCGGCCAGCACCCGTGTGTGCGGGGCGAGTTCGGCGATGCTCCAGGGGGCGTCGGCGGCCCGGACCACGGTGTCGGGCGCCGGGCCGAGCTCGTCCGGAGTGAGGGTGCAGCCGGCGGCGACCCGCACGCCGTACGGTCCCGGTGCCGCCCGTCTCAGGCGGGCCAGCGCCTCCCGGGTTCTTCGGTCGCCGCGGCCCAGGTCGAGCACGCCGAGTCCGCCGGCGGCGCAGACCGCTGTGGCGAGCCTGGCATCGGGTTCTCCGAAAGGGGTGATGCACATGATCAGGTCGACGGCACGCACAGGGGACGTCATGACACTCCGAATAATCGGGAGGACAGCACGGTGGGGGATGTGTGCGGCGGAAAGCTCATGGTGAGGCCACCGGAAACTAGCGAGTTCATTACTCGCGGGTCAATAACGGAGGGGACCCGTCACGTCCGGTAGTATTGATTCGGCCAGCGGGAGGAATTCACCGCAAGAGCCGAAAATCCGAGCAATCCACTGCGGATCGGCGGCCGCCGAGGACCCGGATCACTGGCGGCACACCGCCACAAGCCCGTCAAAGCGCACCGGCCATTCACCCGGCACTCACCGCGGCGCAACACCGCGTGCGGCCGCGCCGAGCTCTGTAAATTCGGGATGACTTCGGCCCGCTGGCTCGATCGTGGCACACCGGGAACCCGCGGCGAACGCCGCCGCCCAACCCCTCACCCAATCCTGACAAAAATTTGTCGTCAACCACATCGCTTCAAATGAAACACACACCGGGGAAAATTCTTGTAAACCCTTGAAGTAAGCGACCGGAAAGCCCTTGCCCGGCGGCCGTTCATTGACAGGAATTCAGCGGTGGCCGCCACCCGGTACCCGTACCGCCCGCTCCGGCTGCGGCACCGGTTCGCCCTGATGGCGGCGTTCGCGGCGGCGTGCGGCCTGGTCGCGGGCGCCCTCGCCGGCCCCGTCCTCGGAGCGGTCCCGGCCCCGTCCCTCCCCCTCGCCTTCGTCCTGGCCCTGCTGGCCGCCTGCGCGGCCTTCACCACGAAGACGCCGGCTACCTACGTCGGCCCCCTCGGCATCCCGCCGGCCACCCTGTTGCTGCTGACCGTCGGCAACTCCACCAGCGGCGCCACCATCGGCACCGACCTGTTGCCCAGCGGCGCCCGGGCCCTGTCGGAGCTGCTGCCTCCCGGCGCCGCGGTCCGCGCCATCGCCGACCTCAGCTACTTCCAGGGCTCCCACGTCCTCGCCCCACTGGCGACACTCGTCCTGTGGGCCGCGGCGTCGGCGGTCCTGCCGACCCTCCACACCGGCAGGCAGAGCCCGGCGCCGTCCTCCCTCGCCGCACCCGGCGCTCCCGCCCGGGGGCGCGGCGTCGTAGCGGCCGGCACCCCGCTCGGCCGCCGTGCAGCCGCGTTCACCCCTCCGGCCCGGCGTCTCAGCCGAGCACCCCGCCCACCGCGTTCACGACCGCCGGAACGGAGTTCAGGACGTCCGTCGTGGTCGTCGGGACGGAGTGCAGGGTGCCGCCGACCGCGTCGCCCACCGCGTCGCCGATCGAGGACGCCTCCGAGGTGACGGGTTCGTGGGGCGCGGTCGGTGTGACGGGGACGGGCGGGTGCCGGGCCGCGACCTGGGCGACGCGCGTGCGGTACGGCGCACCCGGTTCCGCGGAGTGTTCCTGCGGAACGAGTGGCGGTGCGGGTATCTCCGTCGGCCCGGCCTGCCGGGACCCGGGCGGCGCGGGGGGCGTGGCGCCCGGTGCCCCGGGCGTCCCCGCCGCAGCGCCGGTTCCGGACTCCAGCTCCCAGCGCTGGCGCACCGATCCGTTCCGCCCGGCCACGAGCACCCGTGTGCCGTCCGCGGCCAGCACGAGGTCCTTGTCCCAGCGGAGCAGGAGCTCGCCGCGCACCGTCAGGTCGTACGACACCTCCCCCGGGTGCACCAGGCAGCCGGAGACCACCACGCTGCGCGCGCCGGGATCGGCGGCCAGGCAGAGGGTGGGGTCGACCGCGCTGCGCAGCATGCCGTCGTCCTGGTACGACCACTGCTGGGACCCGGCGTCCGAACACGGGCCGAGCAGCAGTTGCGCACCGGTGCGCACCCGGCCCCCGCGCACGTCGACACAGCGCCCGGCGTCGAGGCTGCGCAGCCTGCCGTGGGCGATCTCGACGGGCTCGCCCACCGAGGCCGGGGACGGGGAGCCCGTGGACGGGGCGTCCACGGCGGGGCCGGACGTGGTCGTGCCGGCGCTGGGGGCTCCCCAGGTGGTGGTGCCGGGGCGGGGGACACCGTCGTCGGACCACCCCTTGGCCACCAGCACGGTGCCGAGGAGGGCGAGGGAGACCAGGCCAGCACCGGCCAGCAGCGCCCTGCGCCGTCCGCTCCCGGCCGCGGTGCGGTGCCGTCCGCCGGGCACCGCGGCCGCGCCCGCGGCTTCGTTCGCGGCTTCGTTCACGGCCGGCCATGCCTCGACGACCCCGCCGGGTCCGGGCCGCGAGTCGAGATAACGGCGGGCCCCCCAGCCGAGCACGGTCTCGGCGAGCAGCACCTCGAGGCCGCCGTCGAAGTGGCTGAGTTGTTCGGCGGCGTGCCGGCAGTACCGGCAGTCGGCGAGATGCCGTTGCACATCGGGGAGCAGACCGCCGCCCCGGCGAATGGGGACATCGAGGAGCCGGTTGTAGAAGCGGCATTCCTTCGACGGCGCGAGTTCCCGGTGGGCGCGCACCAATCCGGTCCTGAATTGTTCGCGGGCCTCACCGAGGGCGGTCGTCGCGGTAGCGGTGTCGACACCCAGCAGACCAGCGGGTATGTTTATGGGTTCGGCTTCGACCTCGGTATGCCAGAGGAGGCATTGCGAGGCCCCCGGAAGGGCCTGGAAAGCACGTTCGGCGAGTTGCCGTCTTTCCGGGGTGCCGGGCCTGGCGGCACTGAGTCCGCGGCCACCGGTGGTCTTGCGCAGTTCCGGTGCGACCACCGAGACGGCCTCGTCGGCGGCCCACGCACGGACGGTCTCACGTACCGCCACCAGGAGCTGCGGACGCAGGGCGCCGCCCACCGCGCCACCGGCCGCCCGGCCGAGGACCCGCTCGAAGGCCGCGCTCGCGACGAGTTGGGCGGTGGGGGTGGCGGCGGCGAGGCAGACCACGGCGTAGTCGCAGGTGGCACGCCAGTGCCGGGCCAGCAGCAGGGCGACGGCATGGTGCCTGGCCGCGGGGGCGCCGGTGAGCTGGGCGATGAGATTGCGGTCGGACTCCACCGGGGTCGAACCGGGGCGCGGGGAGTAAGGCGGGCGTGGGGGGTAGGGCGATTGCACTGAACCATTTCCTTCCGAGCCGCAGGACCGCATGCGAAATGGCGCCCTGACGGAATGCAGTGCCGATTGGTGCGTACCTTTTGGGATCCATAACGGCCGGCCTGTCGGCCGTACCGTTCCGTGGACCCTCCCGCGGGGTGGCTCACCTTTGCACACAGGCCTCACGGGAAACAAGAAGTTGAGGTGACCGAAGTTCAAAGAACTGGGAATTCAGATAAGTTACCGGCGGTATCCGCATCAGGTCCGGAATCAGCGGCCGCGCAGGTTCAACTTGTGTGCGCCGAGGGCCCGATGGCACACGAAATCTTCAACTCCCGCACAGCCGGGGTCACCCACGACGGAACGCCGGGTTCCACAGCCGTCTCCCACGTTTCTCCCGGCCCTCTCTCATCCCGGTGGGCCAGCATGTGCCGCATGATCGCCCCCCACTCCCCCGCACCCTCGTCCCGCCGGCCGGTCCGCAAGGCCGTCGTCCCGGCCGCCGGGCTCGGCACCCGGTTCCTGCCCGCCACCAAGGCGACACCGAAGGAGATGCTGCCGGTCGTCGACAAGCCGGCCATCCAGTACGTCGTCGAGGAGGCCGCCAAGGCCGGGCTCGACGACATCCTCATGGTCACCGGCCGGCACAAGCGGGCCATCGAGGACCACTTCGACAACGCCTTCGAGCTGGAGCAGGCGCTTGCCGCCAAGGGCGACACCGTGCGCCTGGACGCGGTACGCGATCCCGCCCGGCTCGCCGACATCCACCACATCCGTCAGGGCGACCCGCTCGGCCTCGGCCACGCGGTGCTGTGCGCCAGGCACCACGTGGGCGACCAGCCCTTCGCGGTGCTCCTGGGCGACGACCTGATCGACGCCCGCGAGACCCTGCTCAGCCGGATGCTGGACGTCCGCGACCGCCACCTGGGCAGTGTCGTCGCGCTGATGGAGGTCGACCCGTCACAGGTCCACCTGTACGGCTGCGCCGCCGTCGAGCCGACCGGCGAGGACGGCGTGGTCCGGGTGACCGGCCTGGTGGAGAAGCCGTCCCCGGAGAACGCGCCCAGCGCCTACGCGGTCATCGGCCGCTACGTCCTCGACCCCGAGGTGTTCGACGTCCTGGAACGGACCGCCCCCGGCCGCGGCGGTGAGATCCAGCTGACGGACGCGCTGCAGGACCTGGCCGCGGCGGGCACGGTCCACGGGGTGGTCTTCGACGGACTGCGCTACGACACCGGGGACAAGGCCGACTACCTGCGCACGGTGGTCCGGATCGCCTGCGAACGCCCCGACCTGGGGCCGGAGTTCACGGCATGGCTCAAGGAGTTCGTGGCGGGCCTGGCGGAGCCGGGGGCCGGGCACGAGGAGAGCCGCGCCGCCTGAACGACCCCCGACACCCGACGGGGTGAGGGCCTCGTGCCCCTCACCCCGTCCGGCGACCGACGCCCGGCGTCCGGCGACCGGCGACCGACGACCGACGACCGGCGACCGGCGACCGGCGACCGGCGACCGGCGACCGCATGCGACACCGACAGCAGCCAGGCACCCGCGGGCCGATGTCACCGTCCCGCCGGTCAGCCGTTGGGACGCAGCGTCCAGACGACGGTCATCTCACCGGTGACCGCCCCGTCCTCACGGGTGATGGCGACCGCGACCGGGAACTCGGGGCGCTTGCCCTCGTCGAGTTCGGCGACGACGTCCGCGATCGGGCGGCCCAGGGTCGCGGTGGCCCTGACCGGGCCGAGGGCGACCTTCCTGTAGGCGATCTCGGCGCTGACGGCGAGCGGCACGGCCCGGGAGAGCTGGTCGCCGAAGGCGGCGAGCACGATCGCGCCGCTCGCGGACTCGGCGAGGGTGAACATCGCGCCCGCGTGCGGACCGCCGATGTGGTTGTGGAAGTCGCCCTGGTCCGGCAGGGACAGCACGGCCCGCTCCGGAGTGGTCTCCAGGTACTCCAGGTTGAGGGTCCGCACCATCGGGACCGTGGCGGCGAGCATCTCGCCGATCGACATCTGGTCAGTGCTCATGACGAACATGTTACTAGCGAGTAGCACGGTCTGACCAGAGCGGTTCCGGTGATCGTCGCCATGGTGGGACCACGGCCCCCGTCCTGGATCGGACCGGGCGGCACTAGGGTTACGAGCCATGTGGCCAGAACAGCAGCCGCCAGGGGGCGAGCAGTACCCGCAGAGCAACCCGTATCAGCAACCGGGTTACCAGCAGCCGAATCCGTATCAGCAGCCCGGCTACCAGCAGTATCCGCCGCAGGGCGGATACGGGCAGCAGCCGCAGTGGGGCCCGCCCGGCCCCGCCGGCGCTCCGCAGCCACCGCAGGGCGGGGGCGGGGGCGGCGACCGCACGAAGCTGGTCGCGATCATCGCGGCGGTGGCCGTCGTGGTGGCGGCCGGGGTGACCGGGTTCCTGGTCCTCGGCAACAAGAAGGACAACAAGGCGGACACCGGCGGGAACCGGCAGGTGAGCCATTCGCCCAGCGCTCCCGCCTCGGCCTCCGCGCCGGCGGACGACGATCCGCGCGGCGGCGACAAGACCGAGAAGCCGACGGTCGCGGGCTGGAAGACCGTCGTGAACCCCAAATGGGGCACGGCCTTCGACGTACCGGCCGACTGGGAGGTCCTCACCCCGGGGACCTCCATCGGCTTCGAGGACAAGGACGGCAAGCCGATCATCACGATGTCGGCGCCCGCCCAGTACAAGTCGAAGTGGTGCACGAGCGACGACGACAAGGACGGCAGGACCGAGGACACGTCCCTGGCGGGGGTGGGCACCAAGGGCGAGAGCGGCGCGAAGTCCCCGGGCGACGCCGCCGTCACGGAGGTCCCCTGGTGGGTGTACGGCGGCTACACGTACCCGGACAAGAAGAGCATCACCTACGACAAGAAGGCCACCGCCTACACCACCGCGTCGGGTCTCAAGGGCGCCTACGCCTGGGCGCGTTCGACGAACAGCCCGCAGAAGGGCAAGTGCGCGGGCGACGGCAAGGCGATCACCTTCGGCTTCGAGAACTCGGCGGGCGACCTGGTGTCGTGGGACTTCTACGGCGCCCAGGGAGTCGCCGGCGAGGTCCCGACGTCGACGATCATGAAGATCCTCAGCACGGTCCGGCTGCACGGCACCCCGACGGGCGGCTGACCGCGGCCGGGGACCGGACACCCCGGCGGGCGGGGCCGGTGCCCGGGAATCGGATTGGCAAGGTGGGCTCCCGGCAGGGATAGTCGGTCGGTGACCTCAGCCTCCGACTCCCCCGGCCCCCCGGGTGCCCCCGGCACCGCCTCCCGCCTGCGCAGACCCGCCTGGGCGGGCCGCAACTACAGCCTGCTGACCGCGGCGACGATCGTGACGAGCCTGGGCGCCAACGGCTCCCTGATCGCCGCCGCGTTCGCGGTGCTGGACGCGGGCGGCGACGCCGGGGACGTCGGCCTGGTGGCCGCCGCCCGAACCCTCCCACTGGTGCTTTTCCTGCTCGTCGGCGGCGCCGTGGCGGACCGTTTCCCCCGCCACCGCGTGATGGTCGCGGCGAACGCCCTCAACTTCCTCTCCCAGGGCGCCTTCGCCGTCCTCGTACTCACCGGCGACCCCCGCCTGTGGCAGATGATGCTGCTCACCGCGCTGGGCGGCACCGGCCAGGCGTTCTTCAGCCCGGCGGCGGAGGGCATGCTGCTCTCCTCGGTGAGCGGCGAACAGGCGGGCCGCGCGTTCGCCGTGTTCCGGATGGCGATGCAGAGCGCCGCCCTCGGGGGCGCGGCCCTGGGCGGTGCGCTGGTGGCGGCGGTGGGCCCCGGCTGGGTACTGGCGGTGGACGCGGCGGCGTTCGCGGTCGCCGGTGCGCTGCGGTCGTTCCTCGACGTCGGTCACATCCCGCCGCGCGCCCCTGGCGAGGGGATGCTGGCCGATCTCCGGGAGGGCTGGCGGGAGTTCGCGGGCCGCCCCTGGCTGTGGGGGATCGTCGTCCAGTTCTCGATCGCGAACGCGGTGGTGGGCGCCGCCGACGCGGTCTACGGCCCGCTGGTCGCCCGCGACAGCCTGGGCGGACCGGGTCCCTGGGGGCTGGCACTGGCGGCGTTCGGCGCGGGTACGGTGGCCGGGGCCCTGCTGATGACCCGCTGGAAACCCCGACGGCTCCTGTTCGTCGGCACCCTGTGCGTCTTCCCGCTGGCGCTCCCCTCCGCGGCGCTCGCGGTACCCACCTCCGTGGGAGTCCTGAGCGTGGTGATGTTCGTGGCGGGTACGACGGTCGAGGTCTTCGGCGTCTCCTGGATGACCGCGCTGCACCAGGAGATCCCCGAGGAGAAGCTCTCCCGGGTCTCGGCCTACGACTGGTTCGGCTCCGTCTCCCTGCTGCCCCTGGCGACGGCGCTGGCGGGCCCCGCCGAGCAGGCCTTCGGCCGGGGCCCGGCGCTGTGGGGCTGCGCGGGCCTGGTCGTGGCCGTCACCGCCGCGGTGCTCCTCGTCCCGGACGTACGCGACCTCACCCGCCGCACGGTCCCGGTCACCGCCCGGCCGTCGGCCGCCTCAGCCGATCCCGAACGTGCCGCCGGGGGGCTCGGGTGACGGTACGGCGTCCGCGTCCCCGACCGGCCGGGCCGCACCGACGAACTCCCGCAGCGCGGACCCGTGTTCGACCCGCGCGGGAAAGGCGTCGGCGGCCGTGCGACGGGCCAGCGCGCCGGCGTCGACCGGCCGGTGCGAGGCGATGAGCACCGCGTTCCCGAACCGCCGCCCGCGCAGCACCCCCGGCTCGGCGATGAGCGCCAGCTCCTCGAAGACGGTGGCGAACGTGGCGAGCTGGGAGCGCAGGAAGCCGAAGGGCGCGGAGTCCGCGAGGTTCGCGAGGTAGACCCCGTCGCCGCGCAGCACCCGCTCGGCCTCCCTCGCGTACCCCAGCGAGGTCAGATGCGCGGGAATCCGGGACCCGCCGAAGACGTCGGCGACGATCACGTCCGCGGAGTCCCCGGGCGCCGCCTCCAGCCAGCCCCGCGCGTCGGCGGCGTGCAGGGCGATCCCGGTGCCGTCCGCCAGCGGCAGGTGCTCGGTGACCAGTTCCAGCAGTTCCCGGTCGGCGTCCACGACATCCTGCCGGGACCCGGGCCGGGTGGCCGCCAGGTACCGGGGAAGCGTGCAGGCACCGCCACCGAGATGCAGCACGTCCAGCGGCACACCGGCCTCCGCCACGGCGTCCAGCACATACCCGAGCCGCCGGGCGTACTCGAACTCGAGATGCGTCGGCTCGTCGAGATCCACGTACGACTGCGGCGCCCCGTCGACGGTCAGCAACCAGGCCCGCTCCCGGTCGACGTCGGGCATCAGTTTGACGGTCCCGTGCCCGGTGACCCGGACGACGGGTATCGATTCGTTCACTTCACCATTGTGCGACGCCGATGCCGGCCAGGGGCCGCGGCGCCGTATCCACGTGCGGCTCCGCCGCGCGGGCGCGACCGGCGGCACGCACGCCCGCTCTCCGGCGAACGGTCACCCGAACGCGCCGAAAGGGGCGCTGGGGGTACCCCCGGCCGAAGGCTGGGGGAGGAACTGCGCGACCGGCCGCCACCGGCCCGCAGTCCCCCACACACCGCAACCTCACTCCACGGAGGTACACGGCCCCTCACACCACGGAGGTCACGGTCCCCGCCCCCACGGTCCGGCCGCCCTCACGGATGGCGAACCCCAGCCCCGCCTCCAGCGGGACGTCCCGCCCCAGCTCCACGGTCATCTCCACCGTTTCCCCGGGCCGGGCGACCGCCGTCTCGCCGAGGTCGACGTCCCCGACCACATCCGCCGTACGGATGTAGAACTGCGGCCGGTACCCCGTCGAGACGGGAGTCGTACGCCCCCCTTCGCGCCCTGACAGGACGTAGACCCGCGCCGAGAACCGCCGGGCCGGCACCACGCTCCCCGGCGCCGCGACCACGTGCCCCCGCCGCACCGCGTCCCGGGGCACGCCCCGCAGCAGCAGCGCCACGTTGTCCCCGGCCTGCGCCTCGTCCATCGGCTTCCCGAAGGTCTCCAGGCCGGTGACGACCGTCTCGACGTCCGCGCCGAGCACCTCGACCCGGTCCCCGACCCGTACGGTCCCCCGCTCGACCGCGCCGGTCACGACGGTCCCGCGTCCGGTGATGGTGAGCACGTTCTCCACCGGCAGCAGGAACGGCGCGTCCAGATACCGCTCGGGCATCGGCACGTACGTGTCCACCGCGTCGAGCAGCGCCTCGACGGACGCCGTCCACCGCGGGTCGCCCTCCAGCGCCTTGAGCCCGGAGACCCGTACGACGGGCACGGAGTCGCCGCCGTAGCCGTGCGCGCTGAGGAGCTCGCGGACCTCCAGCTCGACGAGCTCGACCAGCTCCTCGTCGGCCGAGTCCGCCTTGTTCAGCGCGACCACCACGTGGTCGACGCCCACCTGCCGGGCGAGCAGCACGTGTTCGGCGGTCTGCGGCATGATCCCGTCGAGCGCCGAGACCACGAGGATCGCGCCGTCCAGCTGCGCGGCCCCGGTGACCATGTTCTTGACGTAGTCGGCGTGGCCCGGCATGTCCACATGGGCGTAGTGCCGGGTGTCCGTCTCGTACTCGACGTGCGCGATGTTGATGGTGATGCCGCGGGCGGCCTCCTCGGGGGCCCGGTCGATGCGGTCGAACGGCACGAACGTGCCGGTGCCGCGCTCGGCGAGGACCTTGGTGATGGCGGCGGTCAGGGTGGTCTTGCCGTGGTCGACGTGGCCCATCGTGCCGATGTTGAGATGCGGTTTGGTGCGGACGTATGCCGTCTTGGGCATGGCTGTACCTCGAAGCGTGGCCGTAGGAAGAGCGGGGACCCCGTGGAACCGGCCGACCCTCCCCCTGCGGGGTCCGCCGGACTTTCCGGGGAGGGTCAGCTTCGGGCGCCGTCGACAGCGGCCGCGAGAACGGGAACGGCAGCCTTCGGCGCATCCGCGACTGCGGATGCTGCGACGAGGAAGGCGAACCGGAACATGAGACAGATCATGTCCGACGCGTCGCCCCACGTCGAACGGTTTTCCGCGGCTCCGGTTCACCTGAGGGACAGGATCCATACGGCGATCACACATCCGCTTCGGTTAGTGTCACCGAATGCTCGATGCCAACCGCTCTGGCACCGCCACGGCCTCTCCCCCGGCCGCCGCCAAGGAGCTGACCGTCGCCGTGCCCGCTCCGCCGAGCTTCGGCGTCCGCTGCACCCGCGTGCTGCTGTCGCCGTGGTCCCGGCTGTCCCTGCTCGTCGCCCTGCTGGCGGCGGCCGGGGCGTCGGTGCTGCTCTTCGAGCCCCAGAAGCTGATGACACAGGGCTGGCCGCCGCACGTGGCAGGCACCACCGCGGTGGTGGTCTTCGCCGTGGCGTACGGCCTGATCACGGTGGCGTTCGTACCCCGGCCGATCCTGAACCTCGCGTCCGGTGCGCTGTTCGGCTCGGCCCTGGGCATGGGCGCGGCCATGGCCGGCACCGTGCTCGGGGCGTGGATCTCCTTCGTGCTGGGCCGGATGCTCGGCCAGGAGGCACTGCGCCCGCTGCTGCGCGGCCGGCTCCTCAAGGCGGCCGACAACCAGTTCAGCAGGCACGGCTTCCGCTCGATGCTGGCGGTCCGCCTGTTTCCCGGCGTCCCGTTCTGGGCCGCGAACTACGCGGCGGCCGTCTCCCGTATGCGCTGCACACCGTTCCTGGTCGCCACCGCCCTCGGCTCGATCCCGAACGTCGCCGCCTACGTCGTGGCAGGCGCCCGCGCCTCGACCCCGACCTCCCCGGTCTTCCTGATCTCGGTGGCGGCGATCGTCGTCCCGGCGGTGGCCGGAGCAGTGGTGGCCTGGCGAAAACGCCACCACCTACGCCCCAGACAGTGACACCCCGTCACGACGCGACGCCCCGTCACCACAGCGCCCCGTAAGGGGCGCCGGGGGTGCCCCCGGCCGAAGGCTGGGGGAGGAACTGCGCGACCAGCCCCCACGACGCCGCGGCCGCCCGACAACACCACGCGGCCCCCCGGGCGCCCGGCGCCCCCTACCGCACCGCCTCCAGAATCATCGCGTTGGCCAGCCCACCCGCCTCACACATGGTCTGCAGGCCGAAGCGAGCACCGCGTTCCCGCATCGCATGCACCAGCGTCGTCGTCAGCCGCGTCCCGCTCGCCCCCAGCGGATGCCCGAGGGCGATCGCCCCGCCGTGCACGTTCACCTTGGCGAGATCCGCCCCCGTCTCCTGCCGCCAGGCCAGCACCACGCTGGAGAACGCCTCGTTCACCTCGAACAGGTCGATGTCCCCGATGCCGAGCCCGGCCCGCCGCAGCACCTTCTCCGTCGCCGGGATCACGCCGGTCAGCATGAGCAACGGGTCGGAGCCGGTGACGGCGAACTCGTGCAGGCGGGCCAGCGGCCGCAGCCCAAGCCTCGCCGCGGTCTCACCGGAGGTGATGAGTACGGCGGAGGCGCCGTCGTTGATCGGGCTCGCGTTGCCCGCGGTGACGTTCCACTCGATCTGCGGGAACCGCTCGGCGAACCCGGGGTCGTAGTAGGCGGGCTTGAGCCCGGCGAGGATCTCGGCGGTGGTGCCGGGCCGTACCGACTCGTCACGGGCGACCCCGTCCAGCGGCGCGACCTGGGCGTCGAAGAGCCCCGCTTCCCACGCGGCGGCAGCCTTCCGGTGCGAGGAGACCGCGAAGGCGTCCATCTCCGCCCGGCTGATCGACCACTTCGCGGCGATGAGTTCGGCGCTGATGCCCTGCGGGACCAGGCCCTCCGGGTAGCGCGCGGCGACTCCTGGCCCGAAGGGGTCCTTGCCGGCCGGCACGTTGGACCACATCGGCACCCGGCTCATCGACTCGACGCCGCAGGCGATCACGATGTCGTAGGCGCCGGACATGACGCCCTGCGCGGCGAAGTGCACGGCCTGCTGGGAGGAGCCGCACTGGCGGTCCACGGTGGTCGCCGGGACCGTCTCGGGGAAGCCGGCGGACAGGAGGGCGTACCGGGTGGTGTTCATGGCCTGCTCGCCGACCTGGTCGACGGTGCCGCCGATCACGTCGTCGACGAGGGCGGGGTCGATGCCGGAGCGCTCGACGAGGGTGCGCAGGGTGTGGGCGAGGAGTTCGACGGGGTGGACGTGGGCCAGCGACCCGTTCGGCTTGCCCTTGCCGACGGGGGTGCGCACGGCTTCGACGATGACTGCGTCACGCATCTCGGGGACCTCGATTGCCAGTCTCGATTACCGGTGAGTAGGAAATCCGAACCCACCATAACTCCGAGGGTTGGAAAATCCAACCCTCCACTAGACTGACCTCATGGCCGCCCCCAAGGACCCCCGCCCGTGTTCGATCGCCGACACCCTGGCGCTCGTCGGCGAGAAGTACTCCCTGCTGGTCCTGCGGGAGGTGAGCCTGGGCAACGGCCGCTTCGACCAGCTGGTGCGCAACATCGGTGCCCCGCGCGACATCCTCGCCACCCGGCTGCGCCGGCTCGTCGACGCGGGGATCCTCACCAAACGCGTCTACAGCGAGCGGCCGCAGCGCTTCGAGTACCTGGCCACGCAGGCGGGCGTCGAACTGGAGCCGGTCCTGTTGACCCTGATGGCCTGGGGCGACCGCCACCTCCACCCGGACGGCGACCGCCCGATGGTGATCGAGCACGGCTGCGGGGAGGCCCTCACCCCGGTCGTCACCTGCGCGGCCTGCGGCGACCAGGTGCGGCACGGGGAGTCGACGGCCCACCCGCAGGCACCCGGCTGGACCGTCACCGGGCCGGAAGCCGCCTGAGGGGCCGCTTCCCCGTCCTCACCACGGATGCGCCGCCAGGTAGTCGGCGATCTCCGCGCGCTCCCAGGCGCCGTCGGCGACGACGATCCGGTAGCGGCGCCTGAGGGTGTCACCGGGGGCCAGTTCCAGCTCGTCGTGGAAGGCCCAGGAGGGTGCGATGCCGGCGAACGGCTCGTTGCGCACGAACCAGTGGGCGGGATGGCCGCCGCCGGTGCCCAGGTGGTCGTTCTCCGGGGCGTGTTCGAAGACGACGGTGCCATGGCCGTCGGCGCCGTCGTGCTCGCCGGACAGGGCCAGCCAGGAGGACTGGGAGCCCATGCACGCCGCTCCCTCCCCCGCCGGGCCGACGATCCTGCCGTCCCGGAAGGCGCGCGGGCCGCGCCAGAACAGGCCGGTGTAGCCCGCATGTTCACGCCCGGCCGTGGTCGGGCTGCCGAACAGCAGCGGTTCGGCACGGCGGTTGGTGATCGCGCTGGTCCACGTCAGCGCCCAGGACCGCGCGCCGGGATCCACGTCGTGGACCTCGATGCGGCGGCGCTCCTCCGCCCACAGCGTCCCGTCGTACGGATGCCAGGTCAGCCGTTCGGCGACGACCAGGCGGCCGTCGGCCGAGGACAGCTCGTCGAACCCGGCGTGCCGCATCGAGCCGACGCGCTCCGGGACGGCCACGTACCCCTGGCCGTGGATGTACGAGTTGCCGCCCCACAGGTTCGCGCCGGACAGGTGCGAGGCGGTCAGGGAGATGCCCTTGTGCCAGCGGTGGTCGTTGGGCCGGTAGTCGGTGACGACGTCCCCGGCGAGGGTGCGCACCGGGTGCAGGTAGGGCCGCGGTGCCTCCCAGGCCCGCTCGGGCCGGTAGACGTACGAGAAGAGCTGCACCCCGGTGACCGGCTCGGTCACGGTGACCCGGTCGCCGTGGGTGTGGGTGATCCGCAGCTCGCCGCTCACTCGGACACCTCCGCACGCGCCGGCGCCCAGCCCGGGGCGTCCCCGTGCAGGACCGTGTAATAGGGATCACCCGGACCGATCTCGCCCGCGCGGACGGTCGTGTCGGTGAAGGCCGCCTTGTAGAGCGCGGTGACCAGCTCCAGGCTGGTGCGCCCGTCGGCGCCGCTGCCGCGCGGCCGCTGCCCGGCCCGCATCGCGGCGATCAGCTCACGCAGCTGGGCCAGGTGCGAGCTGGGCACGTCCGGGCCGAAGTCCCGCCAGACCGCCACCTCGTCGGCGGGGACGCCCGGGGCCGGGGTGATGCGCCAGTCGTCGTTGCGGTGGCCGTACAGGTGGGTCAGTTCGACCGTCGCCCGCTCGCAGTCGATGCGGATGCGGCTCACCTCGTCGGGGCTCAGCACGCTGTTCACGACGGTGGCCAGGGCGCCGTTCGGGAACCGGACCAGGGCGGTGGAGACGTCCTCGGTCTCCACGTCGTGCACCAGCCGGGCGGCCATCGCCCGCACCTCGCTCCAGGGCCCGAGCAGGTCGAGGAGCAGATCCATCTGGTGGATGCCGTGGCCCATCGCCGGGCCGCCGCCCTCGGTCGCCCAGCGGCCCCGCCAGGGCACCGCGTAATAGGCGGCGTCCCGGTACCAGGTGGTCTGGCAGTGGGCGACCAGCGGGCGGCCCAGCGCCCCCTCGGCGAGCAGCCGCCGCACCCGCGTGGACGCGGAGCCGAAGCGGTGCTGGAAGACGATCGAGGCGTACGGCCCGCCGTCCGTCCCCTCCGTCCCCTCCGCCGCCTCGACCGCGTCGAAGTCGGCGAGGCTCGGCACGGGTGGCTTCTCGCACCACACCCAGGCGCCGGCCCGCAGCGCGGCCACCGTCTGGTCCCGGTGCAGGGTCGGCGGGGTGCCGATGGTGACCAGGTCGGGCCGCTGCTCGGCGAGCATCCGGTCCAGGTCGGTGTAGGCGTGCGGGATGCCCGCCTCGGCGCACATCGCCTCGACGGCGATGGCATCGATGTCGACGGCCGCGACCAGCTCGGTCTCGCCCTCCGCGGCCAGCTGGGCGACGGCCGGCAGATGGGAGCCGCGCCCGATGGCGCCGGCGCCGACGACGGCGGCCCGGACGCGGCGGCCGGCGAAGGGGGCCGTGGAGCGGGGGGAGCGGGGCATGGACGTGATCAGCACTCCTCGGGCGTGTACCGGCGATGGGCGAACTCCCGCCCGAAGCGCGCCGCACACGCACCCCGATGTGCGGAGCAAGCGCTTTCTCCTGCAGAAACGTAAGCGGCGGCACCTTGACCGGTCAACACCCCGTGGCCGCCGGCGCGGCTGCCGAACCCCTGTGTCCCCCCTGTCACCCCGGCCCGCTACGCTGCCGTTGCACGCGCATGATCACGTGCGCCCGAGTGTTTCACGCGCAGCCGTGTGAGCAACCGCGCCTGCGTGAGCGCGTGTGCCCGCGCGACCACCAGCCCCCTCCTCACCCCTGGGACGCCGTACCTTCATGTCTTGGTTCGAATCGCTGGTCCTCGGACTCGTCCAGGGGCTGACCGAGTTCCTGCCCGTCTCCTCCAGCGCGCATCTGCGGCTGACCGCGGCCTTCTCCGGCTGGAAGGACCCGGGGGCCGCCTTCACGGCGATCACCCAGATCGGCACGGAGACCGCGGTGCTGATCTACTTCCGCAAGGACATCGGTCGGATCGTCTCGGCCTGGTTCCGCTCGCTGTTCGACAGGACGATGCGACGCAGCCACGATGCCCAGATGGGCTGGCTGGTGATCGTGGGCTCGATCCCGATCGGCCTGCTGGGCGTGACGCTGAAGGACCAGATCGAGGGGCCGTTCCGCGACCTTCGCATCACCGCGACCATGCTCATCGTCGTGGGCGTCGTCATCGGCATCGCCGACCGTCTCGCCGCCCGCGACGAGACCGGCGGCAGGCACCGGGCCCCCAAGCAGCGCAAGACGCTGGAGAACCTCGGTGTCAAGGACGGCCTGATCTACGGCCTCTGCCAGGCCTGCGCCCTGATCCCCGGCGTCTCCCGCTCCGGCGCCACCATCAGCGGCGGTCTGTTCATGGGCTACAAGCGCGAGGCGGCGGCCCGCTACTCGTTCCTGCTCGCCATCCCGGCGGTGCTGGCCTCCGGCGCCTTCGAGGTCAAGGACTCGGTGGGCGAGGGTCATGTGGACTGGGGCCCGACCCTGTTCGCGACGGTGATCGCGTTCGCGTCCGGCTACGCGGTGATCGCCTGGTTCATGAAGTGGATCTCCAACAAGAGCTTCATGCCGTTCGTCTGGTACCGCGTCGCCCTCGGCATCGTCATCATCGCCCTGGTCTCGGCGGACGTCCTGAGCCCGCACGCGGCGGAGTCGGCCGGCTAGAGCTCTGACCGCATCGGTTCGCCGCGTCGGTGGTCGTGGCGGTCGGATGCGCGGGACGTCGGACACGACTGCTGGGGGCGCGAGTGGTCGAGCCTGTCCGTGTGCGCGGACTGACCGACCATGAGGGGCAGAAACGGCAGCAGATCGCGCGTCGGGCAGCACCAAGTCGGTGCGCTACCGGCGCGCGATGATGCTGCCGGCCTCGGCCGGCGGGAGAGGATGCCGGCTGCTCGACAGCGGCCTGCGCGGCATCGCGGCCGCGGCGGCGTGCTCGGGTCGGGCGAGCGGTGGACGGGGCCCTTCGGCACCTCCCACGGACCGTGTAGAGACAGGGACTACCCGGCCAAGTCCGTCCCGTAGAACTGCTGGTCGCGATGGGACTCCATCGACTTCCACACCTGGAGCCCGCGACTGGCCCCGGAGACGTCGTAGTCCAGCTACCGCCCGTCGTTGTTGTCGAGGTTGGCGGCGTGATCGTCCCAGTAGTACGGGTGAGCGCCCCTCCAGTACGCGTCGGACTGGTCGCACACCGCCCCGTTGTTCCCGTTGGTGACCACCGCCGGCGCCCCTTGGGTGTCCCAGTCGGGGATGAGGCAGACCCCGTGGTCGGCGCCAGGGCCCATCCACACCGGACGGTTGTGGACGCCCTTGGACAGCACCTCCCACCAGTGGCTGCTGCCGTCGCAGGAGTGCGGATGCACTGACGAGCCCAGGTTGCTGCTGTCCGGCCGCAGGCACGCGCCCGGGCTGAGGTTCGTGTACAGGTTGATGTAGAAATCGGCGTGGGCGGGGACGGCACCCACAGTGCCTGTGAGTGCCGGCCCGGCGGTCGCGGTCATGATGCCCAGCGTCCTTCTGACCTTCTTCACGCGAGTCTCCCCGTCCGATACGCGCGGCCCTGTGCCGCGCCCATTTCAGGCGCGGCGCACCCTGACGGTGCGGGGGCCGCTGTGTATCGACGGCTGGTTCAGCAGTGGGGCATGTCCGTCCAGTGGAACCTGTATGCGCCGTCCACGAACGGCGCGAAGGTCCAGGCCACCTGATCCAGTGGGAACAGATCATCGGCCGTGGCGCCCACCTCCTCGGTGCGGTACCAGACGTCGCCCATATTGCCGACGCTCCCGCCGGACACCCAGCAGTCGGCCTCGATGAACTGGCCCGGCGAGAGGACGAGGCCGTTGTCGATCTTGTCGCATCCCGGGTCGGCGCACTTGTAGACGCCCACGTGGTACTGGGTGTCCAGCTGGATCACCATCGCCTCGGAGCCATGGTTGTTCGGGTTCGGGTCGGCGGACGCCTGAGAGGTCACCCCCAGGACGGATGCCCCAGTCATGGCGAGCGCGGCCAGCGCCTTGAACGCACGGGTCATAGTGTGTTTCCCCCTGATTCCTCTTGCCCCCGCGAGGCCGGTCCAGTTGCCACTTTCCGGGGGCATGCGGGCCCCCTGACGTCCGGGGGGCACAGATTTTGTTCCACCGATCACGTCGGTGAACATCAGGATCGACGCTAAGCACTACCGTCCTAGAACCGTCCTAGAACCGTCCTTGATCCGTCCTAGTGCTCTGACCGCATGGGTTCGCTCGGGGCGCCGCGGTGTGCCGTCCGTCGGCTGCGGCACCGTCGTGGCTGGTCGCGCAGTTCCTCCCGCAGCCTTCGGCCGGGGGCACCCCCAGCGCCCCCTTCGGGGCGCTGCACCACCGTGGCGACCGCAGGCCGGGGGGGGCGATACGGCCTCGCGCCGCACAGGGGCGCTCTCAGTCGCGGTCGGTGGCCGGGGTGCCCTGGTGGTGGTACATGCGCCAGCCCGTCTCCGTGTGTCGCCACAGGGAGCTGCGCCAGGCGCGGCGGCCCTGGTTGTCCGCGAGGTAGGTCAGGTGCACGATGCCCGGGGCCAGGACGGTCCCGGACATCTCGCTCACCGCGACCGGTGACTCGGGGGACACCGATGCGCCGCCGGTCACCGTCAGGATCGACGTCGCGTCCCAGTGCCGGCCGGAGACCCCGACCTCGGTGAACTCCGGGTCGAGAAGCTCCAGGACGAGGTCCGGGCGGGCGCGCACCGCGGGGTCGAGGAGCCGGAGCTCCGCGTCGATGGCCGCCTGTACCGCCCGCTGGTTCTCGTCCGTCATAGGCCGACCCTACGGACACCCGGCGGCCGGACCCAGCGAATATCCCGCCGGAGTTCAGCCCAGCCCGAGCAGCAGACGGGTCAGCTCGGCCGGCATGGTGATCATGCAGTCGTGACCGGTGGGCAGTTCCCACACCCGCTGGCTCGCCGGGACGGAGCGCCGGACGATGCCCTCCGGGACGTTCGCCACGCAGTGGATGTGGGTGCGCGGGATCGCGCCCACGGCGGGATCGTCCAGGCGCACCGGCTGTTGCAGGCTGCGCACCGACTGGTCGGACAGCAGGCCGCGCAGCCACGCCACGTCCGCCGCCTCGGTCACCCCGAACAGTCCGTAGGGCGGCGGCAGTTCGGGCAGCGGCGGGACCCGCCAGCCGCTGTCGGACGCAAGGGCCCTGTCGATCAGGTCCCGGGTCACGGGCTGGACGTCGGCCGCGGTCTCGCCGTGCTCCGGGACCATCGCGTCGAGGTAGACCAGGTGCCCTATGCGGTCGGGCACCTCGTTGGCGGCGCCCGAGACGACCAGCCCCGCGTAGCTGTGCCCGACGAGGACGACGTCGGTGAGGTCCTCGTCCTTGATCAGCCCGACCACGTCGGCCACGTGGGTGTCGAGGCCCACGTCCGGGCCGAGCAGATGGGCATTCTCACCGTGACCGGTCAGGGACGGTGCGTACACCCGGTGCCCGGCCGCCGCCAGCAGGGGGACCACCCGCTCCCAGCACTCCCCGCTGTGCCAGGCTCCGTGCACCAGCAGATACGTCGGCATGATCGCGCTCCTCGGTAGGTTCGTCGCTGTCACCGGCCACGCTCGCGGCCCCGCCGCGGAGGGGGCAGAGCCCTGCTGATCCTGGGGGTGACAGGGCCAGGCTCGAGCGCGGCGGCGGCGTTACGGTGGCGGGATGACCGACGAACCGAACCTGCTGGGCTCGTACGTGCGCGCCCGCCGCGAGCTGGTCACGCCCGAGCAGGTCGGCATCCCCGTGCTGGGGGTACGGCGGGTGCCGGGCCTGCGCCGGGAGGAGGTCGCGATGCTGGCGGGCATCAGCGCCGACTACTACCTGCGCCTGGAGCAGGGCCGCGACCGCAATCCCTCGGTACAGGTCCTGGAGTCCCTCGCGCGCGTGCTGCGGCTCGACGAGGCCGCGACCGCGTATCTGCTCCGTCTGGGCGCCGAACGGCCCCGCAGGCGCCGGCGCCGGGTCCGCAAGGAGACCGTCCCGCCGGGCGTCGCCCAGCTCGTCGCCGCCCTCCCGCTGCCCGCGCTGGTCGAGGGCCGGTACTTCGACGTCCTCGCCGTCAACGCCCTCGCGACCGCCCTGTCACCGCGTTTCTCGGTCGGCGCCAACCGGCTGCGGGACATCTTCCTCGACCCCGCCGAGCAGGCCCTGCACCCCGGCTGGGAGGAGGCCGGTGCCGGCATGGTCGCCGGGTTCCGGAGCTCCGTCGGGACCGACACGGACGATCCGCGTGTCATCGAGCTCGTCGGCGAACTCTCCGTCGCCAGCCCGCACTTCAGCCGCCTGTGGGCCCGCCACGACGTGGCGTCCTGCGACGGCGCGGCCAAGGTCGTCGACCACCCCGAGGTCGGCCGGCTGCGGCTGAACCGGGAGCGGCTCGGCGTCAGCGGCGCGGCGGGGCAGACCCTCGTCGTCTACCACCCGGACCCGGGAAGCAGCAGCGCCGAGAAGCTCGCCCTGCTCGCCTCGGCGCTGCCGACGGGGTGACGACCGGTCGACGATGGGGGTGGCGACGGGGTGGCGACGGCTGGGCACCTCATCTCGGCCATCCCCCGACTTCCGTCGTTTTCCTGGGATTTGGGGCCACCGCACCCGCTCCGGCAAGGGCGAAGTCCTGTATGGGGGCACCAGGGCCGGCCGGAGCCCCGGCGACACGTCCGGCAAATGCCAAGGCGCGGCCGTCCGTCCGCCGTGCCGCCCGTGACCAACCCCATACGGTCTGCGTAATGGCCCGGTAGCGCACGGTCAGTTCTTCCCCCTACGCTGTTTCTCATGTCCCCCGATTCCCGAACCCCTGGTTCCGTGCGGTCTGCTGCCGAGGTCAACGAGCACATCCGGGCGCTGTGGCTGCGTGCGGGCGGAACCCTGTCGGCGCAGGAGCGGACGGAGTACGAGCTGCTGGTGGTCGAGTGGGCCGCGGCGATCCGCGAGCAGATCATCGAGGCGGCCTGACGGGCCGGGGGTTCAGCGGCCGCCGGAGACGCGCAGCACCGTGCCCGTCGTGTAGGAGGCCTCGGGCGACAGCAGCCAGGCGATCGCGGCGGCGATCTCCTCGGGCCGGCCGGCCCGGCCCAACGGCGTGGTGTGACCGACCCGTTCGGCCCGGCCGGGGTCGCCCATCGCCGCGTGGATCTCGGTGTCGATCACGCCGGGTGCCACCGCGTTGACCCGTACGCCGTCGGGGCCGAGTTCCTTGGCGAGGCCCACGGTGAGGGCGTCGACGGCCGCCTTGGTCGCCGCGTAGTGGACGTACTCGCCGGGGCTGCCGAGGGTGGCCGCCGCCGAGGACACGTTCACGATCGCCCCGGTCCCCCGGGCCGCCATCACCTGGGCGGCACGGCGCGAACACAGCAGCGTGCCCAGCAGGTTGACCTCCACCACCCGGCGCAGGTCCGCGGTCCCGGCGTCGGCCAGAGGTCCGAACGGCCCGGTCACGGCGGCGTTGTTCACCAGTCCGGTGACAGCCCCCAACTCCCGTTCCGCCACGTCGAACAGGCCCTCCACCTCGGCCTCCACGGACGTGTCCACCCGGACGACGGCACAGCGCGCCCCGCTCTTCCGCACCCCCTGCGCGACCGCCTCGGCGGCGTCCCCGTCCCGCACGTAGCCGATCACCACATCGTGCCCGTCCGCCGCGAGCCGCAGACAGGTCGCCGCGCCGATACCCCGGCTGCCACCGGTGACCACCGTGACGGGACGTGCCATCTCAGACCTCCTCGAACCGACCGGAGAACGATCTTACGTCGGCACGTCGCAAGGCAGCCGAAGAGCGGCCCGATCTCGGTGGCGAGCACCGGTGGCGCGGCCGGTCAGGCCGACCGGCGGGCCACGCGGTAGCGAAGGTGGACGACCTTCGAGCCGAAGGTGCGGGATTCGACCAGTTCGAGGTCCACGCGGCGCTCGTGCCGGGGAAAGTACGGGATGCCGCCGCCGAGCAGCACCGGGTAGACACTGACCCGGTACTCGTCGATCAGGTCGAGCGCGGCCGCCGCCGCGGCGAGAGCCGCACCGCCGATCGCGATGTCGCCCTCCCCCGGCTCGGCCCGCAACCGCCGGATCTCCTCCGCCAGACCGCCGGTGGCCAGGCGGGCGTTGCCCGCCACCTCGGACAGCGTGGTGGAGAACACCACCTTGGGAAGCCGCTTCCAGACCTCGGCGAACTCGAGCGTCGAGAAGCCGAGCGACGGGTCCTGGCCGGCGCTCTCCCAGAACAGCATCGTCTCGTACAGCCGCCGCCCCAGCAGATGGACGCCGGCCTCCCGGACCTCGTCGGTGGCGAGGCGGAAGACCTCCTCGTCGGGCGCCGTCCAGTCGATGCCGCCGTCCGGCCCGACGATGTAGCCGTCGAGCGAGACGCTCAACGAGTAGGTCACGCTGCGCATCGGAAGTCCTCCTCGGTGACGGGTTCGACAGTACGACCGTCGGGCCCCGCAGGACTCATCGGCACACGGCGGCCAACAACTCGGCGACCGTGCGTTCGGGTTCGAACATCCCCGAATATCGTCCGTGCCCCTTGGCTCCGCCCGCCCGGTGCCCAACACTGAGCCGATGACGCAGCGTGTGGAGCTCGCGACCGTGATGGACCGGCTGGCCGTGGACGAGATGGTCACCGAGTACGCGGTGGCCGTCGACGACGGTGACTGGGCGGCGTACCGGAGGCTGTTCACGACGGACGGGCGGGCCGACTACCGCTCCGCCGGCGGGATAGAGGGCGATGCCGGACAGGTGGCCGGGTGGCTCGCGGAGAACCTGACCCTGTTCTCGATGCGGCAGCATCTGATCGTCAACCGCCGGGTGCGGTTCGGGAACCTGGACCACGACATCGGCGACACCGCCCGTCTGCAGGCCGACTACGTCAACCCGATGCGGTTCGCCGGCGGCGACGCCGGCTCCACCGCGCCGGACTTCGTGTGCGGGGGCCGGTACTCCTTCGCGTTCCTGCGCACCCGGGACGGCTGGCGGCTGCGTCAGGTCGTCGTCGAGGAGCGGTGGCGCAGGCTGCCCGACCCGCGCGCGGTGGCCATGTCCGACTGACCCCGCTCCCCTGCCCCCTGTCGGAGCCCGCGCCCCGTCCCGCACACTGGAAGGACCCGCAGGCAGGAGGCGATGGATGAGGACCGTCGAGCGCTGGCTCACCTCCCCGTGGCGGCGCAACTGCGCCGGGGCGCTCGCGGGCGCGCTGCCGGTGCTGGCCTTCCCGGCGCCGTCGCTGTGGTGGTTCGCGTACGTCGCGCTGGTGCCGTGGCTGCTGCTGGCCCGTTCGGCGCCGACCGGGCGGCGGGCCGCGTACGACGGCTGGTGCGGCGGGTTCGGGTTCATGGTCGCCGTGCACCACTGGCTGCTGCCGAGCCTGCACGTCTTCATCTTCCTGATCGCCGGTCTGCTGAGCGCGTTCTGGGCGCCCTGGGGCTGGGTGACCCGCCGGCTCCTTGGCGGGGTGCCGTCGCCGGGGCGGGCCGCGGCCGCCGTGCTGGTGCTGCCCTCGGGCTGGCTGATGGTGGAGCTGGTGCGGTCCTGGCAGGGGCTCGGCGGGCCGTGGGGCATGCTGGGCGCGACCCAGTGGCAGGTGGCACCGGCGCTGCGGCTGGCCTCGGTCGGCGGGGTGTGGCTGCTCAGCTTCCTGGTGGTGGCGGTCAACGTCGCGGTCACCGTGCTGGTGTCCGTACGGGAGGCCCGGGTCCCCGCCGTGGCCTCGCTGGTCGCCACGGCCGCCGCGACCTCGGCCGCCTGGGTGTGGTCACCGCGCCCGGACGTCGACGGTCACGCCCGGATAGCCGTCGTCCAGCCGGGCGTCGTCGACGGCACCGACAGCGGCGACCGGCGGTTCGACCGGGAGGAGCAGCTGACCCGGCGGCTGGCCGGGCAGCATCCCGACCTGATCGTCTGGGGCGAGAGCAGCGTCGGCCACGACCTCGGGGACCGGCCCGACCTGGCGCGGCGGATCGCCGCCCTGTCCCGGGAGACCGGCGCGGACATCCTGGTCAACGTCGACGCGCGGCGCTCCGACCGCCCCGGCATCTACAAGAGCTCCATCCTGGTCGGCGCCGACGGCCCGACCGGCGACCGGTACGACAAGATGCGTCTGGTCCCGTTCGGGGAGTACATACCGGCCCGTTCCCTGCTCGGCTGGGCCACCTCGGTCGGCAAGGCGGCGGGCGAGGACCGGCGGCGCGGCACCGGGCAGGTGGTGACGGACGTCGGCCACGGGCTGCGGATCGGACCGCTGATCTGCTTCGAGACGGCGTTCCCCGACATGAGCCGGCACCTCGCCCAAAACGGCGCCCAGGTGCTGGTCGGCCAGTCGTCGACCTCTTCCTTCCAGGACAGCTGGGCCCCCGAGCAGCACGCCTCGCTGGCCGCGCTCCGGGCCGCCGAGACCGGCCGGACGATGGTGCACGCCACCCTGACCGGGGTGTCCGCCGTGTACGGACCGGGCGGCGAGCGCATCGGGCCGTGGCTCGGCACCGACGCGAGCACCGCCCGGATCTACGAGGTGCCGATCGCCCGCGGGGTCACCCCGTTCGTGCGCCACGGCGACTGGCCGGTGGACGGCGCGCTGCTGGTGCTGGCCGCGTACTGCCTGGCCGAGGGAGTGCGGACGGTCAGGCTGCGCCGGAGCGCCGCCGAACCTCTCGTACCACCTGCTCGCACAGCTCATGAGTCGCCAGTGCGTCCCGGGCGCTGAGCACCTTCCCGGCACGGACGGCGTCCAGGAAGGCGAGCACGGCCTGCTCGATGCCGCGCTGCCGGGCGACCGGCACCCAGTCGCCGCGCCTGCGGACCGTCGGCTGGCCCTTGTGGTCGATCACCTCGGCGAGGTTGAGTACCTGGCGCTTGGTGTCCTGCCCGGAGACCTCCAGGATCTCCTCCGCCGAGCCGCTGAGCCTGTTCATCACGCCGAGCGCCGTGAAGCCGTCCCCGGCGAGCTGGAGGACGACGTGGTGCAGCAGGCCGTCGGCGACCCGGGCGCGGACGGTGACGTCCTCCACCGCGCCGGGGGCGAGGAAGCGCAGGGTGTCGACGACGTGGATGAAGTCGTCGAGGATCATCGTGCGGGGTTCCTCGGGCAGCCCGATGCGGTTCTTCTGCATCAGGATCAGCTCGCGCGGGTGGTCGGCGCACTGCACGTAGCCGGGGGCGTGGCGCCGGTTGAAGCCGACCGCCAGCGACACGTTCCGCGCCTCGGCGAGCGTGACAAGGCGGGTGGAGTCCTCGAGCCGGTAGGCGAGGGGCTTGTCGACGTACGTCGGTACGCCCGCCTCCAGCAGCCTGGTGACGATCTCGGGGTGGGCGACGGTGGCCGCGTGCACGAAGGCGGCGTCGAGGTCCTGCGCGAGGAGGTCGTCGAGGGTGGCGTGCCGGCGGCCCGCGGGCAGGTGGAGGCCGTCTCCGACCCGGGCCAGGGTGGCGGGGGTGCGGGTCTGGAGGTGGAGTTCGAGTCCCGGCTGCACGGCCAGCACCGGCAGGTACGCCTTCTGCGCGATGTCGCCGAGTCCGATGCAGCCGACCTTCACTGACGCTCCCCTAGCGGTTGCCCACACATGCCTGCGCGAAAGCATACGGGCCGATAATCCGTGGTGGGACCGGCCGGGGGTGCGCCAGGATGCCGGGCATGACGACCGAACGCCGTGCACCCGACGTCGACGCCGACGAACGCACCATGCTGGAGGGCTGGCTGGAGTTCCACCGGCAGACCCTCGCCGCGAAGTGCGAGGGCCTGACCGACGCCCAGCTCCGGACCGCCTCCGTGGAGCCGTCCCCGCTGTCCCTGATGGGGCTGGTGCGGCACATGGCCGACGTGGAGCGGTCCTGGTACCGCAGGGTCCTGGCCGGCGCGGAGGCGCCGCCGCTGTACTGGAGCGACGAGGATCCGGACGGCGATTTCCACCTCACCGACGCGGACACCTGGCAGGAGACCAATGCGGTCTGGCAGGCCGAGATCGAGGCAGCCCGCGGTGCCGCCGCCGGCTTCGGTCTGGACGACCTGTCCAAGGGCCGCCACCGCCGTACCGGCGAACGGTTCAACCTGCGCTGGATCCACACCCACATGATCGAGGAGTACGCCCGGCACAACGGCCACGCCGACCTGATCCGGGAGCGGATCGACGGCGCGACCGGCGACTGACGTCAGCCTGAGAGCCACCCGTCCCCCGTACGGGGCACGAGATCACCCGTGCGGGGCACCAAAGTGTTGTCGACGGTGTCAACCCCCGCGCCGAACCAGCAGAGTTGCGCGGGTGCATCGAACGACGTCCACCGCAGCGCTCCTGGTCACCGTGACCGTCTCGGCCCTCTCCGGCTGTGTGACGGTCCAGCACCCGGCGGCGCCCGGCCCGCCTCCGGGCACGGCGCCCTCGCTGCCGTCGGTGCCCCGCCCGGACGGCAGCTCCCAGCCGCGGGTGGTGCAGGCGCCGGTCAAGGAGGCCCTGGAGATGGTCGGCCCGTCCCGGCCGCCCCACCAGGCCGCCCCGGCCGCCTCGCACGCCCCGGCGCCCGCTCCCCCGGCCGGCCGTCGCCCCCCGGCGGCGCCGCGGGCCGCCGCGCCCCATTCCCCCACCGCCCACCGGTCGCACAGCCCACGGGCCGGCCTCCCCGACCTCTCCCGCTCCGCCCCGAAGGCCCCGGACGTGTGCGCCCTCGGCGAGCAGTACGGCGGCTGGGCGGCGGACAGCACGCAGGCGCGCGTCTGTGCACAGGCGTACGGGCGTTGAGAGCCCGGCGCGGCGCTACTCGGGCCGCTGTCGCGGTGGGCCCCAGGACTCTCCGCCGGGGTCGCCCGCGTCGCCGAGCCGCAGTTCCAGGCGGCTGATCGCGGTCCGGACCCCGTCGCCGTACCCGTCGTCGCCGAGGGCCGTGGCCGCGCCGCGGGCCCGGTGCAGGTGGCTGCGGGCGGCCTCGGTACGGTCGAGCTTCATGTAGTCGGCGGCGAGGTTCAGATGCAGGGAGGGGTAGAAGCCGCGCAGCCGCGCGTCTCCCTCCGCCTCGTCCGCCGCGGACAACGCCCGCAGGTCCCAGGCGAGTTCGTCGCCCGGGTCGTCCTGGGTGTCGGCCAGGTAGTGGGCCAGGGTGCAGCGGTGCAGCGGCTCGCCGTGCTCGCCGAACTCCGCCCACAGGTCGAGCAGGCGCCGTCGGGCCTCCTCGCGGTCCCCGGCGTGGTGCAGCATCACGACCTGCCCGATCCGCGTGAGCACGGCATCGGGTGCCGTGCGCTCCTGTCGCTCCGCCACGGGGCCCTCCGGGCTGTAAGCCGTTGTGTGCTGCCGACGCTAGACGGCGCCGCCGGGTTTGATCGGCAGGCGGCGCCGTTGGACCGCGGGCCGGTGGTCGGCTGCGCGCCGTACTGGCTTGTCGCGCGGTTACCCGCGCCCCTGACGGGGCGCGTTGCCCCGGTCGGCTTCGAGGCGCCCTCTGTGCGGGCTCAGCCCAGGTCCGGGATCCGCCAGTCGATCGCCTCGTGGCCCTGGGCCGCCACCGCCTCGTTGATCCGGGTGAAGGGGCGGGAGCCGAAGAACTTCTTCGCGGAGAGCGGGGAGGGGTGCGCGCCCTGGATCACCACGTGCCGGGTCTCGTCGATCAGCCGGAGCTTCTTCTGGGCGTAGCCGCCCCAGAGGACGAACACGGCCGGGTCGGGCCGCTCGGCGATCGCGCGGATCACCGCGTCCGTGAACTTCTCCCAGCCCTTGTTCTTGTGGGAGTTGGCCTCACCGGCGCGGACCGTGAGGACCGCGTTGAGCAGCAGCACGCCCTGCTGGGCCCACGGCATCAGGTAGCCGTTGTCGGGCACGGACTCCCAGCCCAGCTCCTCGCGCATCTCCTTGTAGATGTTCCGCAGGGACGGCGGGATCCGCACCCCGGGGCGGACGGAGAAGCACAGCCCGTGGCCCTGGCCCTCGCCGTGGTAGGGGTCCTGGCCGAGGACGAAGACCTTGACCTGGTCGAACGGCGTCGCCTCCAGGGCGGCGAAGACCTCCTCGCGCGGCGGGTAGACGGGACCCTTCGCCCGCTCCTCCTCGACGAACTCGGTCAGCTCCTTGAAGTAGGGCTGCTGCAGTTCGTCACCCAGAACCCCGCGCCAGGACTCGGGCAGCATGGCGATGTCGGTCACGTCAACGTCCTCACGAATTGCGGTCACTTGCAGATCCTGCTGGTATCGGAAAACCTACAGGCGGCCACTGACAACCGGTGCCGGACGGCGGTTTCACCAGCTGGTCTTGCGGTGCAGCTCCCACATCATCATGATCGTCGACGGGTCGAGCGCCTTCTCGCCGCCGGAGATGTCGTCGCTGGCCGCGACGTACTGGCGCCCCTGCCACAGCGGGATCAGCCGGGCGTCGTCGACGAGGATCTGCTGGGCCTCCTCGAAGTCCTTGACGACCTCGGCACGGTCGCTCTCGCTGCGGGACCGCGGCAGCAGCCTGCCGGTGATCACCGGGGACGGGTAGGGCGTGCCGAGGGCGTTCTGCTCGCCGACGAAGGGCGCGATGAAGTTGTCGGCGTCGGGGAAGTCCGGGAACCAGCCGCGGCCGAACACCGGGTACTCGCCCTTCTGGTAGCCGACGACATAGGTCTTCCAGGGCCGGCTCCTGAGGGTGATGGTGAACAGCCCGGAGTCGTCCAGCTGCTGCTTGAGCTGCTGGAACATCCGGCCGGTCTCGGAGCCGTAGCGGTCGGTGGTGTACCAGAAGGTGAGCGGGACGCGCCGGGTGATGCCGGCGTCGGTGAGGATCTTGCGGGCCTTGGAGGTGCTGGGGTCGCCGTAGTCGTCGAAGAAGCCGGTGGTGTGGCCGGTCAGGCCGGCCGGGACCATGGAGTACAGCGGGTCGACGGTGTCCTTGTAGACGGTGTGGGCGATCGCGGCGCGGTCGACGAGCTGGGCGACGGCCTTGCGCACGGAGGGCAGCTTGGCCCACGGGTCCTTGGGGTTGAAGACCAGGTAGCTGATGTCGGTGCCGGTGCCGTCGATCAGCTGCAGGTCGGTGCTGCGGTGCGCCTGCAGGGCGACGATGTCGGAGGCGGCGAGGCCGCGGTAGGTGACGTCGATGTCCCCGGAGCGCAGCGCCTTGACCATGGTGGCCGAGTCCTGGAAGTAGCGGATGGTCACCGCGTCGTTCTGCCGGTCGGCGAAGCCCTGGTACTTGTCGTTGCGGACCAGCTCGGCCCGTTTGCCGTCCTCGTAGGACTTCAGGACGTACGGCCCGGAGCCGTGCACGGAGGCGTCCTTGCGCAGCGAGTGGGCGGGGTAGTCGTCGGGGTCGACGACGGACATGGCCGGGGTGGCGAGCACGAACGGGAAGGTGGCGTCGGGCTTGTTGAGGTGGAAGACCACCTCGCGTTCGCCGGTCGTCTGGACCTGGGCGAGGCTGCCGAGCAGTCCGGCCGGGCCGCTGGGCGCGTTGATGCTGCGGATGCGGTCGATGGAGTACTTGACGGCCGCGGCGTCCAGCTTGTCGCCGTCGGCGAACTTCAGGCCGGAGCGCAGTTCGCAGCGGTAGGTGCGGGAGCCGGAGTCCGTGAAGGCGCAGTTCTGCGCGGCGTCGGGCTGCGGGGTGGTCGCGCCGTCGGGGTAGGCGAGCAGTGTCTGGTAGACGTTGCGGAACAGCTCCCAGGAGCCGTCCCACGATCCCGCCGGGTCAAGGGTGCTGGGGGCGCTGGTGGTGCCGACGACGATCGGTCCGCTGTTGTCCGCGCTGCTGTCGGAGAGCACCCCGCACCCGGCCGCCAGGGAGATGGACGCGACCGCGGCGACTCTTCGCAGGCCTCGGTTCCGGTTGAACACGCGCACGCTCCTCGATCCGCCGTACCAGGGGTCGGCGGCAGACCATACCGCAGCGTTGCGCGCGTTGAAGTACCCCGGAAACACGGGCGTTGACCGAATGTGCTATGACGACGTTGTCATCCTCCTGTGTGGATCTTGTGCGATCACGTGGGCGCCGTTTTCCTCACAGATGAGGCAAATATCTGTGACGAAAACGACGCCCGACGACCCGTCAGGCCATGCCGGCGTTGAGGAATATGCCGCCGTCGACGACGAGCGTCTGGCCGGTGATCCAGTCGGACTGCTCCGAGGTGAGGAACGCGGCGGCGCCGCCGATGTCGGAGGGCACGCCGAGCCGCTTCAGCGGGTAGCCCGCGGCGGCCTCCGCCTCGCGGCCCTCGTACAGGGCCTCCGCGAACTTGGTCTTGACGACCGCGGGGGCGATCGCGTTGACCCGGACGCCGGGGGCGAACTCGTGCGCCAGCTGCTGGGTCAGGTTGATCATCGCGGCCTTGCTGATGCCGTACGCACCGATGAACGGCGAGGCCGACAGGCCGGCCACGGAGGCGATGTTGACGATGGCGCCGCCGTTCTCCTTCTGCCAGGCGTGCCAGGTCTTCTGGGCGAAGCCGAGGGCGGAGACCACGTTGGTCTCGAACACCTTGCGGGCCACGTCCAGGTCGACGTCGGCGATCGGGCCGAACACCGGGTTGGTCCCGGCGTTGTTGACCAGGTAGTCGACACGGCCGAAGGCGGCCATGGCGCGCTCGACGACCTCGCTCTGGTGGGCCAGGTCGTGCGCCTTGCCGGCCACTCCGACGACGCGCTCGGCGCCGAGGCTCTCGACGGCCTCCTTGAGGGTTTCCTCGTTGCGGCCGGTGATGACGACGCGGTCGCCGCGGGCGATCATCGCCTCGGCTATGCCGTAGCCGATGCCGCGGCTCGCGCCGGTGACGACGGCGACCTTGCCGGACAGCTCGGGCAGTTCAGTCATGTCAGTGTTCCTCAGGTTCCCCGGTGTGCTGCTAGTCGAGCGGTCCGCCGGCCACGTACAGCACCTGGCCGGAGACGAAGCCCGCGGCCTCGTTCGTGAAGAAGGCGATGGCGTTGGCGATGTCCTCGGGCTCGCCGACGCGCTGCACGGGGATCTGGGTGGCGGCGGCGGCCTTGAACTCCTCGAAGCCCATCTTCACGCGCTCCGCGGTGGCCTTGGTCATCTCGGTGGCGATGAAACCGGGGGCGACGGCGTTGGCGGTGATGCCGAACTTGCCGAGCTCGATGGCGAGGGTCTTGGTGAAGCCCTGCAGACCGGCCTTGGCGGCGGAGTAGTTGGCCTGGCCGCGGTTGCCGAGCGCCGAGGAGGAGGACAGGTTGACGACCCGGCCCCAGCCGGCCTCGACCATGTGCTGCTGGACGGCCTTGGTCATCAGGAAGGAGCCGCGCAGATGCACGTTGAGGACCGTGTCCCAGTCGGACGCGGACATCTTGAACAGCAGGTTGTCACGGAGCACGCCGGCGTTGTTGACCAGGATGGTCGGGGCGCCCAGCTCCTCGACGACCCGCGCGATCGCGGCGGCGACCTGGGCCTCGTCGGAGACGTCGGCGCCGACCGCGATCGCCTTGCCGCCGGCCGCGGTGATCTTCTCGACGGTGTCCTTGCAGGCGGCTTCGTCGAGGTCGATCACGGCGACCGCGCGGCCCTCGGCGGCCAGTCGTACGGCGGTGGCGGCGCCGATGCCGCGTGCGGCACCGGTGACGACGGCCACCCGCTGCTCAGTGCTGGACATGCTGTTTCTCCTCGCCCTTGAGAACACCTGATCGAGAACCCGGCCGATCGGTGAGCGACCGCTTAGTACCTTCGACAGACGTGACGCTAGAAGCCCTGGCACGCGGTGTCAACGTCACTCCGCGCAGTGTGATCCATTACCTCACCAGGAGGTCCAGCAACCGCTCCGTCTCGGCGGCCGGGTCGCGGGTGAGCCCGGTGTGCACGGGTCCCGGCTGCACGACGGTGGAGCGGGGCGCCACCAGCCAGCGGAAACGCCGGCCCGGGTCGTCGCCGGCCGCGTGCCCCGCCGCCGCACCGCCCGCGCAGATTCCCTCCACCGCGCCGAGCGCGGCCCGCACCCCGGCGACGTCCGCCCGCGGGTCCAGGGCCAGCAGCCGGGCCTCGTCGAGGTGGGTGCGGGCACCGACGTAGCCCTTGGCCCGGCAGTACACGAGCACGCCCGCGTTGATGCACTCGCCGCGCTCCACGCGAGGTACGACCCGCAGCAGGGCGTACTCGAAGACGTCCCGGTCACCGCCCTGGCCGGACCGGGTGATGTGGCGCTCGGTCATGTGTCCGGCCACGTTGATGTGGGTGTCGCTCACTTGGCCCCCTCGATGCCGGTGATGCGCTCGTGGATGGCGGCGGCCCGGGCGAGCAGCGGCCGGGCATAGGTGCGCCGCAGGTCGTCCGGGGTGTCGAAGCCGGGCTCGGCGGCGAGCCAGGCGTCCGGGATCTCGGCGGTGACCTCGGCGAGCAGGTCCGCGGTGACCAGGGGCGCCAGCTCGGCGGCGGCCGCCCGGACGTCGGGGCCGAACCCGCTCAGCGCGTGGTCGGCGGCGTCGTACGGGCGGGCGGCGGACGCCTCCGCCGCCGGCCAGTTGTGCTGCCAGATCATGGTGGCGCCGTGGTCGATGAGCCACAGGTCGCCCTGGTGGACCAGCAGGTTGGGGTTGCGCCAGGAGCGGTCGACGTTGTTGACGAGCGCGTCGAACCACACGATCCGCCCGGCTTCCTCGGGGCTCACCGCGAAGGCGAGCGGGTCGAAGCCGAGGGCACCGGAGAGGAAGTCCATGCCGAGGTTGGTGCCGCCGCTGCCCCGCAGCAGGTCCTGGACCTGCTGTTCGGGTTCGCCGAGCCCCAGCACCGGATCCAGCTCGACGGTGACCAGCCGGGGCATCCGGAACCCGAGCCGGCGCGCGAGTTCACCGCAGACGACCTCGGCGACCAGCGTCTTGCGGCCCTGCCCCGCACCGGTGAACTTCAGGACGTACGTGCCGAGATCGTCGGCCTCGACGAGCCCCGGCAGCGAGCCGCCCTCCCGCAGGGGCGTGATGTAGCGGGTCGCGGTGACTTCTCGCAGCATTTTCCCAGGCCATCCAGCTTCTCAACCAGGCAGTCGGCGACCGGGGGGCCTCCGGCACGAAGTGAGCATAGTAACCGAGCGTGACAGCGGCTGAGTTCCGGGGCCGGGAACGACCGCCAGGCCTGGGCGGCGAGCGTGCCCGGGCGCCCGGGACGTCCGCGTCTCCCACGGCTTCCACGGCTTCCACGGCTTCCACGGCTTCCACGACTTCCATGACTTCAGCGCATATCAGATGTTCCCAAATCTCGTTGGCGTCATGGTCACGGAGACTCCTACGGTGAGGGGTGGAACCACCGCCGCAGAGGAGTCCGGCCCATGGCAGACCTGGTCCAGCGCGACGAACTCGGCGCCTTCCTCCGCGCCCGGCGGGAGGCGACCGACCCGGCGGCCGCAGGCTTCCGGTCCGGGCCGCGACGCCGTACCCCGGGGCTGCGCCGCGAGGAGCTGGCGCAGCTCGCCGGACTGAGCGTCACCTGGTACACCTGGCTCGAACAGGGCCGCGACATCAGCGTGAACAGACAGGTCATCGAAAGCCTGGCCCGCGCGCTGCGACTCTCCGGACCCCAGCGTGCGCACCTGTTCAGCCTGGCCGCGCTGGTGCCGCCACCCGCCCGTCCGGGGCCCGCGAAGGTCGACCCCCTGCTGGCACGGCTGGTACGGGAACTCTCCCCCAAGCCCGCTTACGTGACGAACCCCTGGTGGGACCTGCTGGCGTACAACGACGCGTACGCCGACCTGCTCGGCGGCCTCGACCGGCGTCCGGCGGACGAGCGCAACATCCTGTGGATCACCTTCACCGAGGAACGGGGACGGGAGCTGTTCGTCGACTGGCCCGGCGAGGCACGCTCCCTGGCCGGCCAGTTGCGGGTGGCCCTCGCCCGGTACCCCGACGATCCGCGCGGCCCCGCACTGCTGGAGTCGCTGCTGGCCGCCTCCGGGACGTTCCGCGCGCTGTGGGACGAGCGGAACGTCAGCGGATACGCCTCGGCCCGGAAGGAACTGCGGCACCCCCGGCTCGGACGTGTCGACCTGGACCGTCTGGAACTGGCCGACGCCCATGACGAAAAGCTCTCACTGGTCGTGTTTCTCACCGCCGAGGAAAACCGCGTCGAATAATCCGGCCGATTCCGGCGAAGTCCTCCCGGCAGAGTCCGAGGACATTCCCGTCACGGAGACCGGTCCGGCTGCGGTGCAGGTCAGGACCGACAGCGAATCGACAGCGACGTTTTACCGAAGCCTCATGTCCAGGTGGTCAGTATCTGGATGCCGTCTGAACAGGTGGTGCCCGAAGACCGTACCCCTGGACGGATCAACGAGAAGCTCCGCGGAAGGGAACCCCTCACATGACCAGCGCACCGCTCAACCCCTCGGCCAACCCGGCTCGCCGCACCGTCATGGTGGCGGCCGGAGCGGCAGGGCTCGCCGCCGCGCTGACCGCCTGCGGGTCGTCGGACGACGACTCGTCGAGCACGACCACCACGAACGGCAACGCGGGCGGTGGCTCCACCACCCAGGACAGCAACGGCTCGGCCGGCGGCTCCACGGCCGCGGCCGGTGGCACCGCGCTCGCCAAGACCACGGACATCCCCGAGGGCGGCGGCACCATCTACAAGGACCAGGCCGTGGTCGTCACCCAGCCGACGTCGGGCACGTACAAGGCGTTCTCGACGAAGTGCCCGCACGCCGGCTGCGCGGTGACCAGCATCGCCAACGGCGAGATCGTCTGCCCCTGCCACGGCAGCAAGTTCGCCATAGCGGACGGCAGCGTGAAGCAGGGCCCGGCGACCACGGGTCTGACGGCGGCCGACATCACGGTCTCCGGCGACCAGATCTCGCTGGCCTGATCCTCAAGGCCGCCGGCGCGGTTTTGCGAGGCAGCCGAGCACCTCGTCCGTGGTCGCGACCGTGGCGACCAACGCGAGGGTGTTGCGGACCATCGCGGGGGTGTACTCGGGGGGCACTCCCGCGACGGCGTCGGCCGGGACCACCGCCGTGTAGCCCCGGTTGACCGCGTCGAACACGGCATTGGGGACGGCCACGTTGGCCGAGACACCGGTGACGATCAGCGTGCGGCAGCCGAGGTTGCGCAGCAGCGGGTCGACATCGGTGCCGTGGATCGGCGACAGCCCGTGCAGCCGCCGTACCACGAGGTCCTCCTCCGAGACCTCGATGGGGGGCGCGACGCGGACCGCCGCGGTGCCGGAGAGCTGCTGGACGGGCAGCCGTTCGGCGGCGCGGAACAGGCGCGCGTTGCGGTTGGCGCCGCGGCCGTCCGGGCGCCGTTCGGCGATCGCGTGGATCACCTGGACACCGGTGTCGTGCGCGGCGGCGACCAGGCGGGCGATGTTGTTGAGTGCCCCCGACGTCCGCGCCTCACGGGCGAGTTCGGGCAGTGCGCTGTCCGGGCCCACCACGCCCTGCTGGCATTCGACGGTGAGCAGCACGGTGCTCACGGGGTCGAGGAGTTCCGCGAGCCGTTCGTACGAGGACGGCATGACGCCCCCTTCCACGTTGGTGCGGGGCGGGTGACACTAACCGCCATCACGCGGGAACGGAAGAAGAGACAGAAGCAGAGGGGGCCGCATGACCGTCACTCAGCGCCGGGGCCGGAAGATCATGATGACGCCCGGTGAGCTGGACGAGTTCCTCACCACACAGCGCACCTGCCGGGTCGCGACCGTCTCGGCGTCCGGTGCCCCGCACGTGAGCGCCCTGTGGTTCGCCTGGGACGGCACGTCCCTGTGGCTCTACTCGGTGGTGCGCAGCCAGCGCTGGAAGGACCTCAGCCGTGACCCCCGGGTGGCGGTCGTCGTCGACTCCGGTGAGGAGTACGACCAGTTGCGCGGCGTCGAGCTGAGAGGGACCGTCGAGTTCGTGGGCGAGGTCCCGCGCACCGGCGAGCTGGTCGCCGAACTGGACTACATCGAGACGGTGTTCGCCCGCAAGAACTTCGGCCTGGACGAGATGCCGCACGACGGCCGGCACGCCTGGGCGCGGCTCACGCCGACGAAGACCGCCTCCTGGGACTTCCGCAAGCTCGGCTAGGCGTAAGGCGGTTCGGGCAGACGGGTTCAGGCGATCGCCTCGGCCGCGCCGCGCAACTCCTGCACCGCCGCCCGGATCGACGGGCGGCGGTCGGCGTCGGCCCGCCAGACGACGTACACATGGCGGCGCACCCGCTGCGTCAGCGGCACCATGACCACGCCCTCCGGCATCGGGTGCCGGCCCAGCAGCGGGGCGATGCAGACACCCAGCCCGGCGGCCACCAGGTTGAGTTGCGTGTGGGTCTCGGCCGCGCGGTGCCCGACGATGGGCTCGATGCCGCGTGAGCGCAGCGTGAACATCAGCCACTCGTGGCAGAACTCGCCCTCGCCCCAGGTGATCCACTCGTCCTCGGCGAACTCCCCCAGGTCCACCTCCCCGCGGTCGGCGAGCCGGTGCCCGGTCGGCAGCGCCACCTCGGCCGGGTCGTCCAGCAGGGGCGCCTTGACCAGTCCGTCGGGCACCGGCATCGGCTTGTTGTACCAGTCCAGGACGACGGCGAGGTCGAGGTCGCCGCGCACGACCCCGGCGATGCCGTTCTCCGGTTCCAGTTCGCTGGAGCGGACCCGCAGCGCCGGGTGCCGGGCGCGCAGCGCGGCCAGTGCGGTCGGGAACAGGCCGCGGGCGGCCGTCGGAAACGCGGACAGCCGCAGCTCGCCGACGACCTGGCCCCGGTGCGCCTCCAGGTCGGACTGGGCCAGCTCGACCTGGGAGAGGATCCGGGCCGCGTGCTCGGCGAGCAGCCGCCCGGCATCGGTGAGCCGGATGCCCCGGCCGTTCTTCGCGAGGAGCTGCTGGTCCACCTCGCGCTCCAGCTTGCCCATCTGCTGCGACACCGCCGACGTGGTCACGTGCAGGGCCTCGGCGGCGCCGCTGACCGAGCCGTGCCGGGCGAGGGCGTCGAGGGTGCGCAGGCGCTCCAGGTTCAACATGTAAGCGATTCTAAGAGGTAACCGGTGAGAAATCTCGATTGTGCTACGAGATCGCCTCCAGCATGGTTGAGGGCATGAGCACCGTGACCACCACCGCGAGCGGCGAGCCCGCCCTTGCCACCGCTCCCGCCCGCCCCCGCCTCGACTGGCGGCTGCGTTTCGGCGTCCTCTCCCTGATCTGGGGATTCAGCTTCCTCTTCATCAAGGTCGGGACGGAAGGCTACGCGCCGTTCCAGGTCACGCTCGGCAGGCTGGTGTTCGGTACGGCGGTCCTTGCGGTGGCGATGGCCGTGAAGCGGCAGCGACTGCCGCGCGGCGCCCGCACCTGGGGGCACCTGACGGTCGCCGCGTTCCTGCTCAACGCGCTGCCGTTCTCCCTCTTCGCCTACGCGGAGCTGACCATTCCGTCCACCCTGGCCGGGATCTGCAACGCGACCTCGCCGCTGTGGGGGATGGTGCTGTCCCTGGTGGCCCTGTCGGAGGACCGGCCGACGAGGGTCCGGTTCGCCGGACTCGGCCTGGGTTTCATCGGTGTGCTGACGGTGCTGGGGGCCTGGGAGGGCTTCCACGGCCTGGACGTCACCGGGACGCTCATGGCGCTGCTGGCGTCGCTGAGTTATCCGATCGGATGGATCTACGTCCGGCGGACCCTGGCCGGGACGGGCGACTCGCACCTGGCGACGACCGGCGCGCAGCTGTTGCTGGCGACGGTGCAACTGGCCGTGGTGACGCCGTTGTTCACGTCCTTCCCGGCGCACTTCGCCCTCGTGCCGCTGCTGGCGATCGCCGCGCTCGGCGCGCTGGGGACGGGGCTCGCGGTGCTGGTCCAGTACGGGCTGGTGGCGGAGGTGGGACCGACCACCGCCCAGATGGTCACCTACTTCATCCCGGTCATCGCCGCCGCGGCGGGCGTCGCGCTGCTGGGCGAGTCGCTGCGGTGGAGCACGCCGGTGGGCGCGGTGATCGTCCTCGCAGGAGCGGCCCTCACCCAGGCGAAACAACGCCCTCGAAAGAACACAACCGACTGACCGCCCCGAAGGGGCACTGACAACCGAGTGCCCCGAAGGGGCGCTGGGGGTGCCCCCGGCCGAAGGCTGCGGGATGAACTGCGCAACCAGCCACGACGGCGCCGCAGACGGCAGACCGCAGACCGCAGACCGCAGACCGCAGACCGCAGACCGCACACGGCACATGGCAGATCTCGGCGCCCCCAGCAGGATGTTCACGCCTGGACGCGCCCCCTTGCCGGCGTCACCGCTCTCGCCACCGCCGCCGCCAGCGGACCGGCCTCCTCGGGGGTCAGCGTCGAGACGGTGATGCGGATGCCCGGCGGGGTCGCCAGCCGGTAGCGGGCGCCCGGCGCCACCGCCCAGCCCGCGTGCAGCAGCCCCGACACCGCGCCCGTCTCGTCCGGGACCGGGACCCAGACGTTCATGCCGCTGCGTCCGTGCGCCTCGATGCCGTGGTCCGCGAGCGCGTCGACGAGGAGGTCGCGGCGGGCCCGGTACTCCGCCGCCACCGCCGGGCCGTCCACCACCCCGTCGGCCCACATCCGGACCACCGTGCGCTGCAGCAGCCGGCTCACCCAGCCCGGGCCCAGGCGCAGGCGCCCCCGCACCCGGTCGACCGTCACCTCGTCGCCGGACAGGGTGGCCAGACGCAGGTCGGGGCCGTAGGCCTTGGCGACCGAGCGGACGAAGGCCCAGTGGTGGGTGCCGCCCGCCAGGGGGTGCAGGGGGAGGTCGACGATGCCGTGGCCGTGATCGTCCTCGATCAGCAGGGTGTGCGGGTGTGCGCGCAGGACGGCCCGCAGGGCACGTGCGCGCGCCGCGCTCACCGCCGCACCGGTGGGGTTGTGCGCCCGGGCCGTGACGATCAGGGCGCGCGCGCCGGTCTCCAGGGCCCGGCGCAGGGCGTCGGCACGCGGCCCCTCGTCGTCGACGGCCACCGGGACCGTGCGCAGGCCGAGCGCGGGGACCAGGTCCAGGGTGCGGCTCCAGCCGGGGTCCTCGACGGCGACCGCGTCACCGGGCTTGAGATGCGCCAGCAGGACGCGTTCGGCCGCGTCCAGGGAACCCGAGGTGACGGTGAGCGGAGCGTCGGGCACGCCGTCGGCGGCCAGCTCGGCGCGGGCCATCCGCTCCAGCTCCGGCTCGACCGGGTCGGCGCCGTAGAGGACCGGGTCGCGGTCGCACTCGGTGGCCACCGCCGCCAGGACCGGCGCGAGGGCGGGGAGCAGCGCGGGGTCGGGGTTGCCGGAGGACAGGTCGCGCACCCCCGCCGGGACGTCGGGGAGCTGGTCCCGTCCGGTGGTGGCCGGCTTCGGCCGGACCCGGCTGCCCCGCCGGCCGGCCGTCTCGATGACCCCGCGCTCGCGCAGGGTGCGGTACGCGGCCGCGACCGTATTGGGATTCACCCCGAGCCTGGCCGCCAACTCCCGCATCGGGGGCAGCAGTTGCCCCGGCTCCAGCTCCCCGGCGCCCACCGCGCGCTCGACGTCGGCCGCGATCTCTGCTGCGCCACGGCCTTCGATCCGATATTCTCCTAGCACAAACAACATTATGCACTAGTGCAATGGAGATCCGCAATGGAGACAGCCGTACCGGGGACCGTCCCGGCCCAGCCTGCCGCCTATGCCAGGACCGACCGCACCGTTCCCACCCGCTCCGCCGAGCGGGCGTCCTACGACAGGGAGCTGGTGCACGCGATCCTCGACGAGGGCTACCTGTGCCACCTCGGATTCGTGCGGGACGGTGCGCCGGTGGTGCTGCCGACGCTGTACGGCCGGGTCGGCGAGGTTCTCTACCTGCACGGCTCGACGGGTTCGCGTCCGCTGCGGATGACCGGCCAGGCGGATCCCGGACTCGCGGTGTGCGTGACGGTCACCCATGTCGACGGCCTCGTGCTGGCCCGCTCGGCCTTCCACCACTCGGTCAACTACCGCTCCGTGGTGGTGCACGGGATCGCCCACCAGGTCACCGACGTCGCAGAAAAGAGCCGCGCGCTGGACGCCCTGGTCGACCACGTGGTGCCGGGCCGGGCGGCCGACTCCCGCCCCGCCGACAAGAAGGAACTGGCCGCGACCGCGGTGATCCGCCTCGACCTGAACGAGGTCTCCGCCAAGACCCGCACGGGCGGCGCGAACGACGACCCGGAGGACATGGACCTCCCGCACTGGGCGGGCGTACTGCCGCTGCGCAAGGGCTACGGCGTTCCGGTGGCGAACGACGACCTGGCGGCGGACGTTCCGGTGCCGCCGTACCTGACGGGCACCTGAGGCACGGGCCGACGCGCCCCTTCGGGGGCGCTCGGGGCTCCCCGACGAAAGGCGGAAGGCCGGGGGAAGAACCGCGCGACCGGCCGCGGCACCTGCCGCGGACGCACCACGGCTCCGACGGCCCGCGGCAGGTGCCGCGGCACGCTCAGGCCGAGGCGACCGGCTCCTTCGCCGTGCTCCGGCTCACCACCGACTCCGCCACCGGGGTCGAGGACTGTGCGATGAACGCGCCCAGCAGGACCACGGCTCCGCCCACCACCTGCGGCGCACCCAGCCGCTCCCCCAGCAGCACCCAGGCCAGCACGGTCGCCACCACCGCCTCCAGGCAGGCCACCACCCCCGCCACCTGCGGAGACAACCGCCGCACCGACACCACGCCGGTGACGTACGCGACGACGGTCGCGACCAGCACGATCCAACCCAGCAGGACGACCGCCGGCACGGCCGTACCGTTCATGCGCGCGGAGCCGCCCAGCACCGACCAGTCCATCTCCCACGGCCGGGCCACCACGGTGAGCAGGCCCGCGCCGACCAGCAGCCCGTAGGCGATCACCCCCAGCGGATCGACCTCCTCGCCCCCGCCGTGGTCGGCGAGCACGAAGTAGCCCACCTGGCAGCATGCGGCCGCCAGTGCCAGCACCAGCCCCAGCGCGTCGAACCGCAGCCCCGACCACACCTCCACCACACAGGCGAGGCCCCCCGCCGCGAGGACGACGCCGAGCGCGGCCGCGCGGGTGACCGGCCGTCGCTGCACGAACCGGACCCAGCCGAGCACCAGCGCGGGCGCGAGGTACTCCACGAGCAGCGCCACGCCCACGGGTATCCGGGAGATGGCGGCGAAGTAGCAGGCCTGGACACCGGCCACGGCGAGCAGGCCGAACCCGGCCAGCAGCGCCGGCCGGCGGCGGGGCAGGTCGCGGTGGCGGACGGCGAACGGCAGCATCACCAGGGCGGCGCCCGCCACCCTGAGCCACACCACGTGCAGCGGCGCCAGCCCGGCCTCGATCAGGGGCTTGGCCGCGACGCCGGAGCCGCCGAAGGCGAGCGCCGACCCGAAGGCGAGGGAGAGCCCGAAGCCCTTTCCATGGCTGCTGTCAGTGGTGTGCACCGGCACATGATGCCAGCAGGCGACATGAGCGTCATCCCTTATGACACCTGTCTCACCGGCTGGACGTGCGACGCTCCCCCTCGGCGTCCGGGACGGCTCCGGCCGCACCGACCGCCCGGTCGCCGTCTATCCGCACGGCCAGTCGACGGGCGGCCACCCCGGCCCGCTCCAGCACCTCGACGGCCCGGGACTCCGGGTCGAGGACCAGCCCCGCGAGCAGGTCGATGCCGTCCGAGTGGGCCGCGCCGCGCCGCCGGGCGCGGCTGCGGGCGTATTCCAGGGCGGCCGCGGCCACCGGGGACCAGGCACCGTCGCCCTTGCCCTCGGTGCGTCCCCCGGCGTGCGCGAGGGCGGGCAGCGCGCCGGAGTCCTCGACCCCGCCCTGCCAGCGCAGGCCGTAGCCGATGCTGCGCTGCACGAGGTAGCCGAGCAGACGGGCCAGTTGGGGGGCGTCGCCGATGACGGCGCGCACCTCGGGGTCGTACTCGATCAGCGAGTGCAGCAGATGGGCGGTGTCGACCTGACGGTCCCCGTCCCGCACGGCCCGGCGGCGGGCACCCGCGACCACCGCTGCCGACTCGGCACCGAGCCCGGCATCGCCGTCCGCGTGGATGCCGCCCCGGTCCTGGGCGGGCTGGCGGGGAATACGGGGTTGCACACCCCTTACCCCATCAATCCCAGAGGCCTGAGTCATCGGCAGGGGGAAGCATCTTCGCGTCCCACGCAGAGTGGACGCGGATGGTCGGAATCTCCTCCTTGCGGATGAGATCAGGCCGATTCCGGGCGGCGGGCGCGCGCCGTCTTGCCGTGCGCCCCATACGCAACCGTCGCACACCCTCCGGACGTCTCCCACTGACGTGGAGAGCGGGTGCTGTTGCTGGCTGGTCGCCCTGCCGGCGGTCGACGGCCGGCAGTACGTGTACCGGGTCTACGCCCCGGCGGACGCGCTGCTCGCGGACCTGTTCTGGGACGCCTGGCACTGCCACGACGAGAGCGCGTTGCCGCGCGCGTGGGACCTGTTCGACGCGGCGCTGATCCGGCGGGTCGGCTGAGCCGACGGGCGCTCCCCGATCGGCACATTTCCTGACGGTTCATCAGTATTGAATGTTCGAGGCCCTGCGGCTACGTTCCGCGACACCGTAGCCCGACACGAAGGGGTGGCCCGATGGCCGAAGTCAGCGCGGAGGCACGCATCCAGGCACCGGCCGAGAAGGTGTGGGCACAGCTCACCGACTGGTCGGCGTACGGCGAGTGGAACGCGACCCACACCAACTTTCCCAAGGGCGGCCCCGAGACCCTGGCGGTGGGCGGCACCTTCCAGGAGAACATGAAGCTGATGGGCTTCCCGGCGGAGGTCGAGTGGACCATCGAGGAGCTGGAGCCGGCCCGGGTGCTGGCGATCCGCGGCAAGGGCCCGATGGCGGTGACCGTCGCCACGCGCTACACGCTGACCCCGGACGAGGGCGCGACGGAGGTGCGGATCGACGGCGAGTTCACGGGCGCGGCGGTGTCGCTGATGGCGGGCAAGCTCAGGGACTCGGCGACGGCGGCCCTCAACGAGTCGCTGCGCAAGCTGGGCGGCCTGGTGGCGTAGGGGCGGTCCGGCACAGCCAAAGGCGCGCCCCGCGGATCACTCCGCGGGGCGCGCCCGGCCCCCTCTCCCCGCCGAGGGTCAGGCCTCGTCGGCGAGGATGAGGTACAGCTTCTTGCGGGTCTCGTTGATGACGGCCAGCGCCTTCTCGCGCTGTTCCTTGCTGCCGGTCTTCCAGACCTGCCCGAAGGCCTCCATCAGACCGAAGCCGGCCTGCCGGATCTCGCTCAGGGCCTCGAAGTCCACGCCGCGGGAAGCCTCCTCCCAGGGGGCGTCGGGGCCCTCGTCGGCGGCGGTCCGGCCGCTGCCGGTGAGGGAGAACAGCTTCTTGCCCCCCTCGCTCTCGCTCGCGATCAGGCCCTCGTCCTCCAGCAGCTGAAGGGTGGGGTACACCGAGCCGGGGCTGGGCTTCCACGCGCCGCCGCTGCGCTCGGCGATCTCCTGGATCATCTCGTAACCGTGCATCGGGCGGTCCTTCAGCAGGGCCAGGATCGAGGCCCGCACGTCACCGCGCCGCGCCCTTCCCCTGGGACCACCGCGTCCGCGCGGCCCCCAGTGTCCCGGCCCGAAACCGGGACCGCCGGGACCGAAGCCGGGGCCCCCCGGGCCGAAGGGCCCGAACGCCGCACGCCGGCCGTCACGTCCACCGAAGCCGCCCCGCCCGTGCGGGTGAGGGCCGGCCTGACCATGTCCACGCTCGAATCCGTGGGAACGCATCGCAATCACTCCATCCATCGTTGATCTGTCGCGTATCTTTCGCGATGCCTCGACGATATATCGGAAGTGTTCGGGATGACAAGCCCCTCACTCACCCTCCCGGGTAAGTCTTCGACAGGGGCGTTGCATGGTCATGCGTTCTCATGCATAATCTTCCTATGTCCAAGGTCCTCACCTCCCTTCCCGCCGGCGAGCGCGTCGGCATCGCCTTCTCCGGCGGGCTCGACACCTCGGTCGCGGTCGCGTGGATGCGCGACAAGGGCGCCGTCCCGTGCACCTACACCGCCGACATCGGCCAGTACGACGAGCCCGACATCGCCTCGGTGCCCGGCCGTGCGCACACCTACGGGGCCGAGATCGCACGCCTGGTCGACTGCCGGGCCGCGCTGGTCGAGGAGGGCCTCGCCGCGCTCACCTGCGGCGCGTTCCACATCCGCTCGGGCGGGCGGGCGTACTTCAACACCACCCCGCTGGGCCGTGCCGTCACCGGCACGCTGCTGGTGCGGGCCATGCTGGAGGACGACGTCCAGATCTGGGGCGACGGGTCGACCTTCAAGGGCAACGACATCGAGCGGTTCTACCGGTACGGCCTGCTCGCCAACCCGCACCTGCGGATCTACAAGCCCTGGCTGGACGCGGACTTCGTGACCGAGCTCGGCGGCCGCAAGGAGATGTCCGAGTGGCTGGTGGCCCACGGGCTGCCGTACCGGGACAGCACCGAGAAGGCGTACTCCACCGACGCCAACATCTGGGGCGCCACGCACGAGGCGAAAACCCTGGAGCACCTGGACAACGGCATCGAGACCGTCGAGCCGATCATGGGCGTGCGGTTCTGGGACCCCGCGGTCGAGATCCTCCCCGAGGACGTGACGATCGGCTTCGACCAGGGCCGCCCCGTCACCATCAACGGCAAGGAGTTCGCGACCGCCGTCGAGCTGGTCATGGAGGCCAACGCAATCGGCGGCCGGCACGGGCTCGGCATGTCCGACCAGATCGAGAACCGGATCATCGAGGCCAAGAGCCGGGGCATCTACGAGGCGCCGGGCATGGCGCTGCTGCACGCCGCGTACGAGCGGCTGGTCAACGCGATCCACAACGAGGACACGGTCGCGCAGTACCACAACGAGGGTCGGCGTCTTGGCCGGCTCATGTACGAGGGCCGGTGGCTGGACCCGCAGGCGCTGATGATCCGGGAGTCACTGCAGCGGTGGGTCGGCGCGGCGGTGACCGGTGAGGTGACGCTGCGGCTGCGGCGCGGCGAGGACTACTCGATCCTCGACACGACCGGCCCCGCGTTCAGCTACCACCCCGACAAGCTGTCGATGGAGCGCACCGAGGACGCGGCGTTCGGTCCGGTGGACCGGATCGGCCAGCTGACCATGCGCAACCTCGACATCGCCGACTCCCGCGCGAAGCTGGAGCAGTACGCGGGGCTGGGGCTGATCGGCTCCGCCAACCCGGCGATCGGGGCGGCGCAGGCGGCGGCGACCGGGCTGATCGGCAACATGCCGGAGGGGGGCGCCGAGGCGATCGCGTCCCGCGGGGAGGCTTCGCCGGACGCCGACGAACTGCTGGACCGGGCGGCGATGGAGCTCGGCACGGACTGAGCGTTCCGCTCAGGGGGCCGGCCTGGTGACGGGTCGGCCCCCTTCGTCCTGCCGGGGTGCACTCGGGCGTCGGCGCCGTGGGACTCCCGGCCGAGTAGCCGGTGCAGCACCGTCGTGCGTTTTCGCGCAGTTCCTCCCCCAGCCTTCGGCCGGGGGCACCCCCAGCGCCCCTGAGGGGCGCGCCGTGGTGGCTCCACCCGTGAGCCAGTGCGGCATCGTCGTGGTTGCTCTCGCAGTCCCCCCTGCCCCTGAAGGGGCGCTGCAGTCGCGTCAGTTGCATAGCTGCGGGCAGGCGTGCCGCCGGGCGGCACGGGTGGGCGCAGCGGCAGCCGGTGAGCGACACCCCGGCCTCCCCGTGCGGCTGCAGCCGGTGGAAATCGGGCCAGGGGTCCGGGATTGGCCTTGGTCGGCCCTGCTGTGGAAGCCCTAGCGTCTGGGGTATGCGGATTCGAATCGTCGATGCCTTTGCGGAGCGGGCGTTCTCCGGGAACCCGGCCGGGGTCGTGCTGCTCGACTCCTTTCCCGACGACGGGTGGATGCAGAACGTCGCCATGGAGGTGAACCACGCCGAGACCGCGTTCGCGCACCCGCTGCCCCGGGGCGGCGACGCGGACTGGGCGTTGCGGTGGTTCACGCCGGTCACGGAGGTCGCGATGTGCGGGCACGCCACGCTGGCCACCGCGCACGTGCTGCACACCGCGGGAGCGCACCACGGACCGGTGCGGTTCGCCACCCGGAGCGGGGTTCTGATCGCCTCGACCGGTCCGGACGGAACCGTCACGCTGGACTTCCCGACCGCCCCGCTCACCCGGGTCGACGCACCCGACGGTGTCGCCCGCGCGCTCGGCGCCGAACCCGTCGCCTGCTTCGACACCGGAGCGAACATCGGCGACCTGCTCGTCGAACTCGCCGACGAGAAGACGGTCCTCGGCCTCTCCCCGGACCACAGGAGCCTCGGCGCCCACTCCGCGCGCGGGATCATCGCCACCGCCCGCGCCGAGGACCCGGCCAAGGGGTACGACTACGTCTCCCGCTGCTTCTTCCCGAACGTCGGGATCGACGAGGACCCGGTGACCGGCAGCGCGCACACCGCCCTCGCGCCGCACTGGTCCGGGCGGCTGGGGAGGACGGATCTCACGGGGCTGCAGGCCTCCCGTCGTACCGGGCTCGTCCGGACCTCGCTGCGTGGTGGCCGCACGCTGCTGACCGGGCGCGCGGTCACCGTCGTCGACGGCGAACTGCTCACGCCGTAGGCAGCCAGCCCACCTTGCCGGCGAGCAGCGCGTAGCCGACGAACGCGCCGATGTCGAGGAGGCTGTGCGCCACCACCAGGGGGCCCACCCGGCCCCACCGCCGGTACAGGTAGACGAAGACCACGCCCATCACCATGTTGCCGACGAAGCCGCCGATCCCCTGGTAGAGGTGGTAGGAGCCGCGCAGGACGGAGCTGGCCACCAGCGCCGTGCCGGCGGTCCAGCCCAGCTGGTCGAGGCGGCGCAGCAGGTAGCCGACCACGATGACCTCTTCGAGGATCGCGTTCTGCATCGCGGAGAGGATCAGCACGGGGTACTTCCACCACACGTCGGGCAGCGCCTCCGGCACCACCGTGAGGTTGAAGCCGAGGCCGCGTGCGGCGAGGTAGAAGGCGATGCCGGTGCTGCCGATCACCGCGGCGATCCCGGCACCGCGCCCGAGGTCGGGCCAGGGGCGGGTGCGGTCGAAGCCGAGCGTGCGCAGGCTCGCGCCCTCGCGCAGGAGGAGGTGGCCGACGAGGAGGACGGGGACGAGCGCCGTCGCGATGCCGAACAGCTGCCAGGCCAGGTCCAGCCAGGGGCGTCCCGGCGCGGCCGACGCGTTGAGGGTCGCGGCCTGGTCCTTGAGGCCGCCCGGTTTGGTGACCGACCCGATGAAGCTGATCAGCGCGGACACTCCGCTCGCCCCGAGCGAAAGCCCGAGCACGAGCAGCGTCTCGTCCCTGAACATCCGCTGTGAGGGCCGCTCCAGTGGATAAGCACCGGCCACCTGATCCGCCTCCAGTCGCGCACACCCGCCGCCCCATGCTCATGGGACACCACAGCTTGCCCGATCAACCCGAAGCAGACACGACCGACCCCCGCCCCAGCGCCCTGAAAGGGGCGGGAGGAACTGCGCGACCAGCCCCTACGGCGCCGCACCCGGCAACGCGCCGCACCCCCACCCCGCAGCCCCGTCGGCCTCACCCCAGCGGCACCGGCTCCAACAACCCCACCGGCCACGTGTGCACCGGCTCGCCCTCGTTCATCAACTCCGCGTACCGCCGCGTCATCGCCGCCAGCGCCACGTCCCTCGGCAGCCCCCGCTCCAGTGCCCGGTGGAAGGTCGCCGCCTGCCAGGACGCCCCGTTGACCCGCCTGCGGCACCGCTCCTCGATCACGCCGAGGTAGAGGTCCCGGTCGGCGGGCTCCACGCCCCACGCGTCCAGCCCCGCATGAGCCAGCGGCAGCAGCTCGTCGCGGACCAGGGTGACCGCGTCCACCTCGGCCGTACCGCCGCCGTACCGGGCCCGCCTCGGCCAGACCAGGCGTGCGTCGATGCCGTCGCGGCACGCCGTGTCGAAGTTGGCCTCGGCCGCGGCGAACGGCAGCCGGGTCCACACCGGGCGGGACTCCTCCGCGAGGGCGCGCACCAGGCCGTAGTAGAACGCCGCGTTGGCGACGATGTCGGTGACGGTGGGCCCGGCCGGCAGCACCCGGTTCTCGACGCGCAGGTGGGGGACGCCGTCGGCGATGCCGTAGACCGGCCGGTTCCAGCGGTACACCGTGCCGTTGTGCAGGACGAGTTCCGCGAGCTTGGGCACCCCGCCCGCGTCGAGGACGGCCAGCGGGTCCTCCTCGTCGCAGATGGGGAGGAGGGCCGGGAAGAAGCGCAGGTTCTCCTCGAACAGCTCGTACGCCGAGCTGATCCAGCGTTCGCCGAACCAGGTGCGCGGCCGGACGCCCTGTGCCTGGAGCTCGGGCGGGCGGGTGTCGGTGGCCTGGAGGAACAGCGGGGGCCGGGACTCCCGCCACAGCTCGCGGCCGAAGAGGAACGGGGAGTTCGCGCCGACGGCGATCTGCGCGGCGACCGCCGCCTGCGCCGCGTTCCACACGTCGGCGAAACGCGCCGGGGTGACCTGGAGGTGCAGCTGCACGGAGGTGCAGGCGGCCTCCGGGACGATCGACTTGGACGTGCACACGAGGTGCTCGACGCCCTCGATGTCGAGCAGGAAGTCCTCGCCCCGGGCGGCCACGATCTGGTCGTTGAGCAGGGTGTAGCGGTCCACTTCGGAGAGGTTGGCGGAGACCAGGTCGTCCCGCTCCAGGGTGGGCAGGATGCCCGTCATCACGATCCCGGCGTCCACCTCGCCCGCCTTGCGGTCGGCGTACGCCAGCGAGGTCCGGAGTTCCTCCGCGAGCCGGTCGAAAACCCGCCCGTCGAGCCGGTGTGGGGCAATGTTCACCTCAAGGTTGAACATGGCGAGTTCTGTTTGGAAATCGCGACTCGCGATACGTTCCAGAACCTGTCCGTTCAACATTCTCGGCATGCCGTCGGAGCCCGCGAGATTCAATTCGATCTCGACTCCCATGAGGTTCTTCGGGCGGTCGAACCGCTTCTCCACCAGCAGCCGCTCCAGCCCCGTCAGACAGTCCTGGAGCTTTTCGCGGTACTGCCGGCGATCGGACAGGTCGAACCGGCCCGCCACGACCTTCTCCCCCATCGAAGCGTCCCTCCTCGAATGGGCGGGCCGGGCTTCCCGGCCGCCGGTGTCCCGAGTCCAGGTGGGATGATGCCCAGCGGAAGCGATCGATAACGTCGCGCGCCGCACCTGCACCCGCTACTCTGTTGGAATGTGTCCCGCGGCACATTCACGAGGCATGACGCCGCATGCAACTTCGGGTTCCCCGTTCCCCTCGTGAAAAACGCCGACGACATCCGGCCGACCGCGACGGCCTCGTAATCCGAGGTCAGCGGGGTTACGGAGGGCTGGAAATCGGGAGGATTCCCCACCAATCATTGGCCGAATTGCGCCTTGCTCTCTTCTGTGAAACGGCCCGGTGAAACACCATCTGAACAGGCGTCGTATAAACTCCGCGAACAAGGCAGAAGGCTGGCGCCCATGGTCTGGTTCCTGCCGCCTCAGCGACGTGCGGCAGGCAACGCCCGCACCTCTCGTCACCGAACCGGGCCCCCGCCTCTCTGACTTCCTGTGAGCTGACAGCGCCGTCCGCCCCTGCCCTCGCGCCGCCGCGCCTGTCGAACGAGAGGCGACCCACCATGCCGCTGCAAGTCCCTCCTGCCCCCGCGCCCGCACTGCGTTCCGTCCTCACCGCCCTCGGTTCCCCGACCGCGGTCCGTGAGGCCCGCACCCCCTCCCTGCGCACCGCCCAGGGACCCACGACCCCCGAACTCCCCCTTCCCGTGCACGTCATGGACCGCATCACCCCGGAGGGCGTGTCCGCCACCCGGCTGACCGGCTGGCGCTTCCTGATCCGCTGCGGCGACCGGGCGGTGGCCGCGGCCGAGACGATGCTCACCCCGGACGGCTGGGCCTTCTCGCACTTCTTCGAGGGCCCCTACATCACCTCCACCGAACGCGCCCTGCACCAGGCCGAAGCCCTGCAACAGAGCTACCAGCCGCGCCTGTTGTCCCTTCCGGGCCTCTACATGCTCACGCTGTGGCTGCACGGCGACTGCACGGCGGACGGCGCCGAGGGGCACCCGGCCGCCACCGACCTGCTGGTGCCGCTGGCCCCCGCCCCGCCCGGCATCGCGGCCCACCGGCCGCACCTGGTCGCCGAACTCCTCCCGGTGCTGACCCACCGGATCACCTCGGCACCCCTGCTCATCACGCCCGCCTGAGGCCGTAACCGCCGTACCCCGCCGCTGCCGGACAAGTGGCGGGGTACGGGCGTGTCCGGGAGTTTCCCTTTCCCCGCTCGTACGAGCAATTCACCGCTCCTAAGAGCCGCGTTTCGGAGATTCACCTTCTCGGGGTTTCCCTCGTGCCGGTCCACCGTCCGGACCAGCCCGGTCCGGCCATGCAGAACCATCCGAATTGGCAACCCTGTGGAACTGAACCGTCCGCGTGGGTGACGCGTCTCCAATCTGTGAGAAGCGGTGCAGCGAAATCCCTGCGGAGCAACGCCCGGAAGGCAACACTGGGTTCCGACCGACTCATCAGCACGGGGGACGACATGACCACGACCGAGCGAGAGACCCTATCCATGTGCCAGCACCAGCCGCCGTGTCCGACAGCCGAATCCGCCGACCGGGAGTCCGCCCGCCTCATGGCGCACCACCCGGAGCAGGGATGGAGCCTGCTGTGCAACGGCGTTCTGCTCTTCGAGGACACCGGTGAGCTCCTGCCCGACGGCCAGATCATCGCGCCGCACCGCCCGCTCGGTGCCGCCCGCGTGGTGACCGCCGCCTGAGGGGGCCCACCGCACCACCGCGGGCGGCCCCGCCGCTCCGCCCGCCGACCAGCAGGGGCCGGACGCACACACACGGTGCGGACCGGCCCCGACGTGCGTCCGGGGGCGGTTACCCGGTGTAGCCGGGCGCTGCGCTCAGTGCGACGCGGGCCGGTCCGGGGGCGGGCTGCCCGACCCCGCCGAGCAGGTACGGGACACCGTGCGGCCGTCAGAGCTTCAGCCGGTAGGGCAGCATGCACACCACGACGTCGGTGCGGGCCCGCAGCACGGTGGCCAGGAGCAGGCCGCGCTGGTTCTGGAGGATCTCGTAGCGCCGGTGCCGCGGCTCCACCCCGGGGATGAGCACGGCCACCTGACGGCCGTCCGCCGCCGCCCGCTGCACGTAGTCGACGACCGGTCGCACCAGCGAGCACTGCGGGCTGTCGATGACGTCGAGGCGCACTCCGGGGTTCCAGCGCGCCCAGGCCTCCTCCAGCGCCCGGACCTGGCCGGGTCGGCGTGCACCGCGACCGCGACCCCCTCGTCGCCGAGGGCGAGGGCGGCGCCCAGGCCGTGCCGGGCGAACCTGCTGACCTCGCCGATCGGCACGATCACCAGGCCGGCGGTGCGCCGGGCGGGCGGATAGGGGATGCGGCCGAGGCCCAGTTCCAGCGGGACGGCGATCACGACCACCCAGGCGCCGCAGAGGAACCTGGTGAACAGCAGGATGCACCCGGCCAGGGTGGCGAGTACGGCGCCGGTGCCGTTGACGAGCGCACGGCGCTTCCAGCCGGCCGGGCGCTGGGCCGCCCAGTGCCGGACCAGGCCGGACTGGCTGAGGGTGAAACCGATGAAGACGCCGATGGCGAAGAGCGGGAGCAGCCGGTGGGTGTCGGCGTCGGTGGCGAGCAGGAGCAGCGCGGCCAGCAGCGCCGGAGCCACCACGCCGTAGCGGTGGACCGGGCGTCAGCAGGGCCAGAGCGACCAGGCAGACGAGCAGCTTGTCGTGGGCGAGGGCCGGGAACGCGGAGGCGAGCGCGTCGGCACCGGCGGCGAGGCTGACGGCGACGGTGAGGACGTAGTCGACGACCAGGCTGGCGGCGGCCAGCAGGCTCGCGGTGGCACCGAGGTCGGTCCCGGCGACGGCGTAGGCGCCACCGCCGGCCGGGTGAACGGCGATGACCTGCCCGTATGACACGACGAGCGCCGCGAGCAGGAAGGTGATCGCGCGGGTGATGGGCAGGGTGGCGGTGAGCGCGCCGGTGCCGGCGACCACCAGGGCCGGCACGATCGCCTCGGGGCGGTACGCGACGGAGCTGAGCGCGTCCAGGGAGAGCGCGGCCAGGCCTTCCAGGCTGGTCAGGCGGTGCTTGTCACCCTCCCCCGGGCGCAGTGGGGACCCTCGGTCTCAGTTCACGACGTGCCAGGCCATACGCCATCGGGGCCTCATCAAGGCCGGTGGGACGGTCGGCCTCCGCGCGGTGTCCGCGCGCCCGTGATGGTGCCCGGGCGGGCCGGCCGGCATGGGTGAGCGAGGAAAGGCCGGCCCGCCCGGGGGTCGCGGCGGGCAATGCAGCACCTCCGGGCGAGGGCCGGGCCGCCGCTCGCCCGGAGGAGGATCGGGGAACAGGCCCGTTCAGAGCCCGACGTCGCGGCGGCGGATGTCGTCCAGGGACTCGCGCCGGACCAGCAGCCGGGCGTGGCCGTCACGGACGGCGGTGACCGGCGGACGGCCGACCAGGTTGTAGCCGGAGGCCATGGAGAGGTGGTAGGCGCCGGCCACCGGGACCGCGAGCAGGTCGCCGGGACGCAGGTCGGAGGGGAGTTCGACGTCGGCGGCCAGGATGTCGCCCGCCTCGCAGTGCCGGCCGACGACGGTCACCGGGGCGGTGGCCGCGGTGCTCGGGCGGCCGACGAGCCGGGGTGCGTAGCGGACGCCGTACAGCGCGGGCCGCGGGTTGTCGCTCATGCCGCCGTCGACGGCGACGAAGGTGTGGTCGCCGGTCTTCTTGACGGCGAGGACGCGGTACACGGCGATCCCCGCGGGGCCCACGATGGCCCGCCCCGGTTCGATGACCAGGCGGGGCATGCGCAGCCCGGCCGCCGTGCAGGCGTCCGTCAGTTCGGCACGCACCCTGCGGGCCAGGGCGGTGAGGTCGAGCGCCTCCTCGCCGGGCCGGTAGGCGATGCCGTGGCCGCCGCCCAGGTCCAGCTCGGGCAGGACCAGTCCGTGCTGCTCGTGCAGCCGGGCCATGAGGCCGACCACCCGGCGCACGGCGGCGAGGTACGGCTTGACGCTGGTGATCTGGGAGCCCAGGTGGCAGTGCAGGCCGGTGAGTTCGAGCTGCGGCTGGTCCAGTATCCGGGCGATGGCGTGCTGGGCGTAGCCGTCGGCGATGGACAGGCCGAACTTCTGGTCGTCGGTGCCGGTGCGGATCTTCTCGTGGCCGCCCGCGCTGATCCCGGGCACCACCCGGACCATGACCTTCTGGTGCCCGTCGGGTCCGACGGCGGCGGCGAGCCGGGCGATCTCGGAGGGGCTGTCGATGACGATCCGTCCGACGCCCAGCCGCAGCGCGGTGTCCAGGTCGCGCGGCGACTTGGCGTTGCCGTGCAGCACGATGCGCTGCGGGGGGAACCCGGTGGTGACCGCCAGCTCCAGCTCGCCGGCCGAGCAGACGTCCAGGCCGAGCCCCTCCTCCTCGGTCCAGTGGACCATCGCCCGGCACAGGAACGCCTTGGCGGCGTACAGGACTTCGGCGTCGGGGAAGGCGTGGCGGTAGGTGCGGCAGCGCTCGCGGACCTCGTTCTCGTCGAGGACGTAGACGGGGGTGCCGAAGCGGTCGGCGACCTCGGCGAGCGGGACCCCGCCGACGGCGAGGTCGCCGGGCCGGGGCTCGGTGGTGGAGGCGGGCCACACCGACAGATCGGCGGGCGTGGTGGTGACGACGGGTTCGTGCAGGGTGGTCATCGACCGCTTCCCTCTCGGACTCGGACGGATCGGACGGATCGGACGGTCAGGCGGCTCAGGCGGTACCGACGGTCCGCAGGGTGACGGCGGGGCGGGGCAGCGGCGCGACCGGCACGGGGGCCGGTGCCGACAGCTGCGGGTCGACCGTCACGGTGGTGACGCCCAGCGGTCCGACCAGGGCGCGCAGCGCGGGTTCGGCGAGCCGGATCCAGGCCTGGTCGGGGCCGAGCGTGGCGGCGAGTCCGCGGGCGGAGGTGAAACCGACGGCGGTGCGCTCGCCGAGCGGGGTGCGGAAGAGCCGGGCCGCGCATCCCGCGGGTCCCGGCCGGACCGGTACGAACAGGGGTCCGGCCGGGGAGCGATCGGAAGGCTCCGGATCGTCACCGCACAAGAGTTCTGGCATGACATGCCTCCTGGCACAGGAAGGAGCTGGTGCCCCGGCGGCGGGGAGGCCGGCCGGGGCTTGCCCAAGACGCTATGCCCGCTGCCGGCGCCCGCGAGATGCCTCATGACGGGACGCTGACGGTGATCGCGACGACGTTGACGGGACGCTGACGGAGGCCTCTTCGGTGCTGGTGGCGCCGGTCACAGCAACCGTCAGAGGCGTGCCAAGAAGTGCCCCGGCCCCTGGCCGTCACCCGTTCGGCGCAGTGTCATGGAACCGGATCGGGGTACCCGTCCGACCCGGGAGTTGCCCGGATCAGCTGCGGAAGAACGGTGGAGTCATGTCCGGTTACGACGCCTGCGCGCCCGTTCGGGTCGTGGTCGGCGTGAGCGGTTCGCTGGGCAGCGTCACGGCCCTGTCCCGGGCCGCCGCGGAGGCCCGGCGCCGGGACGCGGAACTGTGGCCGGTGCTGGTGTGGGAGCCGCCGGGCGGCGAGCTGGCCACACGGCGCTCGCCGGCCTCGATGCTGTTGGTCGACGAGTGGCAGCGGATGGCCCGGCAGCGGCTGCTCGACGTGCTGGACGACGTCTTCGGCGACGCCGGCACCGGCACCCCCGTGCACGGGCTCGTGGTACGCGGCACCCCGGGACTGTCCCTGGTGGAGGTGGCGGACCGGGACGACGACGTACTGGTCGTGGGTGCGGGCCGGCGCGGCTGGCACCGGGCCTTCTCGGGCCGGGTGGCCCGCTACTGCCTGGCCCACGCGCACTGCCCGGTCCTGGCCGTGCCGCCGTCTCCGCTGGAGGAGACGCTGGCCGCCGCGCACCGCCGCAACAGCTGGCATCTGCCGCTGGACTCGCGGCAGTTGTCGTAGCGACCCGCCGGAGCCGGCCGCCGGAGCGGCCTTACGAGGTGACGGCCGCCGGCAGGTCCGGCCGTCCCGGCCCGCGGCCCGGCGCGGTCGGCAGGGTCAGCACCATGGTGAGGCCGCCGCCGGGGGTGTCCTCGGCGGTCAGCGTGCCGCTCATCGCCTCGGCGAAGCCGCGGGCCACGGCGAGGCCGAGTCCCACCCCCGGCGCCGCGCGGTGAGTCGCCGTGGCGCCGGAAGGGCTCGAAGATGCGCTCCTTGGCCTCGTCCGGGACGCCGGTCCCGCGGTCCACGACGCGCACCTCCACCCGGTCCGCCATGGAGCTGGCCTCGACCAGCACGGGGGTACCGGCGGGGCTGTCGACGAGGGTGCGCTGGACGGCGAGTTCCTTCGGGGAGGCGGCGGTGAGCCCGTCGCTGCGGGAGATGTAGACGGCGAGCACCTCGCCGCCGGCGCCCTTCTCGGCCAGCCGGGCCGCGCGCCGGATGAGGGTCCGTCCTTCCGGGCCGCCGGTCAGGCCGACCACGATCCGCTCCCGCGAACCCCAGATCTTCGAGACCCGGTGCTCGCTGCGGTACGCGTTCAAGTACTCGTCGACCCGGTCCGCGACCCAGAGCAGGGCCAGTTCGCGCAGGGCGGTGAGGTTGCCGGGCCGGAAGTAGTTGGACAGGGCCGCGTCGACCTTGTCCGGCTGGTAGATGTTGCCGTGCGCCATGCGGCGGCGCAGGGCCTGCGGGGACATGTCGACCAACTCGATCTGGTCGGCGCGCCGGACCACCTCGTCGGGCACGGTCTCCTGCTGCCGTACCCCGGTGATGGACTTCACGACGTCGCCCAGCGACTCCAGGTGCTGGATGTTCACCGTCGAGACGACGTCGATGCCGGCGGCCGGCAGCTCCTCGACGTCCTGCCAGCGCTTGGCGTTGCGGGAGCCCGGGATGTTGGTGTGCGGGAGTTCGTCGACAAGGGCGACCCGGGGGCGGCGGGCGAGGACGGCGTCGACGTCCATCTCCGTGAACACCGTGTCCCGGTAACCCAGTTCCCGGCGCGGGATCTCCTCCAGGCCGTGCAGCATCACCTCGGTGCGCGGCCGGTCGTGGTGATTCGACGAACGCGACGACACGGTCCGTGCCGCGTTCGATCCGGCGGTGGGCCTCGGAGAGCATGGCGTAGGTCTTGCCCACGCCGGGAGCCGCGCCGAGGTAGATCCGGAGCCTGCCGCGTGCCATGTCATCCCTCGAAGCGATAGCCCATACCGGGCTCGGTGATCAGATACCGGGGGTGCGAGGGGTCCGCCTCCAGCTTGCGGCGGAGCTGGGCCATGTAGACCCGCAGGTAGTTGGTCTTGTTGCTCTGGGTGACGCCCCACACCTCGCGCAGCAGGTGCTTCTGCGAGACGAGCCGGCCGGGATGGGTGACCAGTATCTCCAGCAGGTGCCACTCGGTGGGGGTGAGCCGGACGTCGTGACCGGCCCGCGCCGCCTTCTTGGCGAGCAGGTCGATGGTGAAGTCGGCCGTCTCCACCAGGGTGGTCTCGGGGCCGAGGGGGGTGTCCTCGGTGCGGCGGACCGCGGCCCGCAGCCGGGCGAGGAGTTCGTCCATGCTGAACGGCTTGGTGATGTAGTCGTCGGCGCCCGCGTCCAGCGCGGCGACCTTCTCGTCGGAGGCCTGTCGCGCGGACAGCACCAGGATCGGTACGCGGGTCCAGCCGCGCAGCGCCCTGATGACGTCGACGCCGTCCATGTCGGGCAGTCCGAGGTCGAGCAGGACCACGTCCGGCTGACGCGCGGCCGCCAGCCGGAGGGCCGTGGCGCCGTCGGGCACCGCGTCCACTCCGTACTGGCGTGCCTGCATGTTGATCACGAGTGCCCGTACGAGCTGGGGGTCGTCTTCCACGACCAGCACTCGGGTCATCGGTTCTCTCAACTGCCCTTGGTCAGGTCCTTGAGCGCGATGTTGAGTTCGAGGACGTTCACCCGGGGCTCGCCGATGAAGCCGAGGGTGCGGCCCGTGGTGTGGTCCTTCACCAGCTTCTCCACCTGGGCGACCGGCAGACCGTTCTTCTCGGCGATCCGGTGGACCTGGAGGTCGGCGTAGGCCGGGGAGATGTCCGGGTCGAGGCCGGAGCCCGAGGAGGTGACCGCGTCCGCGGGAACGTCCGACGGCTTGACGGTGTAGCCGGGCACGGAGTTGTCCTTGACGACGGCGGCCTGGGCGTCCTTCACCTGCTGGACGAGGACCTTGTTGTCGGCGGCGAGGTTGGTCGCACCGGACAGGATCAGCTTGTACTGGGTGTTGACGCTGTTGCTGCCGAGGCCGTTGGCGGGGCGGCCCTGGAACCACTGCAGGGCGGCGTCCGGGGTCTGCTGGCCCTTCTTCAGCGGCAGGTCGTACGACTGTCCGATCAGGGACGAGCCGACGACCTTGCCGTCCGCCTTGATCTCGGAGCCGTTCGCCTTGCTGTGGAACAGCGCCTGCGCCACACCGGTGACGACCAGCGGGTAGACCACGCCCGTCACCAGGGTCAGCACCAGCAGCGCCCGCAGCCCCGCCCCGAGCAACCGGGCTGTGTTGGATACGGAGTT